>PUMS01000165.1 GCA_003551485.1 Phycisphaeraceae bacterium
ACCGCACCCGCTTGCCGCCAAGCCAAGCCACACCACACCGCATCCAATCGGGTGCCGGGCGCGGTCCCGGCCGCTCACGCCTGCACGATGTGGCCGTGTTCCCCCATCAACGGCCGCATCACGCCGCGGGTGTCCACCACCAGGGGGGCGTGCTCGGCGATGAGGCGCCAGTCGTAGAAGCGGTGGTGCGTGGCGATGAGGATGCAGTCGTAGCCGCCCAGCGCCTCAGCGCTGAACTCGATCGACCTCATGCCCAGGTTGTGATGGCGCATCGGCCGGGTCCGGGGCACGTGGGGGTCGTGGTAGTCGACCTCGGCACCCAGCGCCTGAAGGCGCTCGATCAGCGCGAAGCTGGGGCTCTCGCGCACATCATCGACGTCGGGCTTGTAGGCCAGGCCCAGCACCAGCACGCGGCTGCCGCGAACCGCCTTGCCCCGCTCGTTGAGCGCCAGCATGGTGCGCTGGATGACGAACTCGGGCATGTGGTGGTTGATCTGCCCGGCCAGCTCGATGAAGCGGGTGGGCTGGCCCACCTCGCGGGCCTTCCAGGTCAGGTAGAACGGGTCGATGGGAATGCAGTGGCCGCCCAGGCCCGGACCGGGATAGAAGGCCTGGAAGCCGAAGGGCTTGGTCGCCGCGGCGTCGATGACCTCCCACACGTCGATGCCCATGCGGGTGAGGATCATCTTCAGTTCGTTGACCAGGGCGATGTTGACCGCCCGGTAAACGTTTTCCAGAATCTTGGCCGCCTCGGCCACCTCCGCGCTGCTGACCGGCACCACCTGCTCGATGGCCTGCCGGTAGAGGCACACCGCCAGGTCGCCCGAGGCCGCATCCACGCCGCCCACGAGCTTGGGAATGGTCCGGGTGCTGGCATCGGTGCGGCCGGGGTCCTCGCGCTCGGGCGAGTAGGCCAGGAAGAAGTCGCGGCCGCAGCGCAGGCCCGTGCGCTCCAGCAGCGGCAGCATCACCTCGCGGGTGGTGCCGGGGTAGGTGGTGGACTCGAGCACGATCAACTGGCCCGGCCGCAGGGTCGCGGCGATGTCGGCGGTGGTGCGTTCGATGTAGGAAAGGTCCGGCTCCAGGTGCGGCCTGAGGGGGGTGGGCACGCAGACCATCAGCACGTCGCACTCACCCAGCCGGGAGAAGTCATCGGTGGCCTCGAAGCGGTCGCTGGCGGCCAGCTCCGAGACGAACCGCTCCCCAAGGTGCTTGAGGTAGCTCTCGCCGCGGCCGAGCATGGCCACCTTCTCGGGGTCAATGTCGAAGCCCAGTATCCAGAAGCCCGCCTGCCAGAACGCCCGCACCAGCGGCAGCCCGACATAGCCGAGGGCCACCACACCCACGCGGATGTTGCGCCCTTCAATCGCTCGGGTGTCCAACGTCATGCTTGCCGCTCACTGAAAAGGGACCCCCCCGGAACTGCTTCGCGGCCCCGGGGAAGTTGCCGGAGGGCCGGCTCCCCCATGCCCCCGGAAGTCGCCCCGCTCCCCGCCGCGGGGTTTGGCGGTGGCGGCATGATAACGTTGGGTGTCTTCGTCCGGATGGCCGCCGATCTGAAGGCGCAGCGCGGGGGTCGGCCGACCCTGGGAACAGGGAATGGAAAACTGCGATGGAGAACGTCTTCGGAAGGGAAGGGCCCGCAGGGTGGGTAGAGCGAGGTCTTCCGAGCGAACCCCACCAATAGGGTGTGGCGTCCGCGACAGGCGCCGGGGCTTCGCACGGGGTCAGGAATAGGGGGCCAGAGGGTGAGCCCTCCCCCTGCGACTCGTGGCGGCTTTGGGCAGACGCGGGGCAAACCGGGCTCGCAGCCGGGGGGCGGTGGGTTTAGCGCGGAGCGCTGTCGAAGCCGTCGCTCGCAAAGCCTCGCTCTACCTACCCCACACCTTGGGGCCCGAAGACACGTCGCACTCTCGTCCGAACCCGCCCTCCCCCGGGCCCCCCGGACCCCCGCAAGGGAAGCGGGCAGTAAGAGGCCGCGCTGCGTTGCGTGGTTCTCCTTGCCTTGCACGGCTTTGCGGCGATCGCGGCGGCCGGCGGTGAATGAGTACAATCCAATGGTGTCAAGGAGTCGCCGCCATGGCTTTCAGGGACCAACTGGACATGCAGGCCATCGCAGCGTTCTGCCGGCGGTGGCGGATCAGGGAACTGGCACTGTTTGGTTCAGCGCAGCGCGGACAGTTGCGGCCGGACAGCGATGTGGATTTGCTGGTGAGCTTCGATGAGGGGGCAGAGCCGACGTTGTTTGAGTTTTCGCGGCTGGCTCGCGAGTTGGGCGAGTTGCTTGGCCGCGACGTCGACGTCCTGACCCGCCGCGGCGTGGAGGACAGCCGCAATCCCTACCGACGGCACGAGATTCTCAGCACGGCGGAGACCCTCTATGCCACGTGACCGTGATGCGCCGGGTGCAACTGGTGGCTCGTCCACCAGTGCATATTGCGTACCGAACCGGCACTGGCGGACAAGCCGCCACTGGAAGTCGAGGCACAGGTCCCGCGTGCCCCTGTCGTGATCCTTGGGTGCGGCGCAGCGCCGTGAGCGACTCCCGGAGTGAGAGGGAACTATCTTCTGAGCGGGCTTGAGTTGCTGGGTGGCGCGTCGGCCGCGCTATCTGTCGCCGCCATCGGCGCCGGTGGTGGCAGTCCGTGCCGCGCGGCGGGCGCGGTGGCGGCGGCGAAGTTCAAGACACGCCGGTACGAGGGTCCAGCAGGTCAGCATGGTCAGGGCCAGGCCGATGGCCATCAGGAAGCCGAGGCTGAAGATGCCGCCGTGGCTGGCCGTCATCAGCGCGCTGAAGCCGATCATCGTCGTCAGGCCCGTCAGCGTGATGCCCTTGCCCGTGCCGTGGGTCAGGCCGCCGGGCCGATCATCGGGGTGCTGGCGGAAGCGGTGCATCATGTGCACGCCCGCATCCACGCCGATGCCGAACATCAGCGGCAGGACCGTGACGTTGGCCACGTTGATGCTCTCACCCGAGAGCACCAGGATGGCGAAGCTGGTGCAGAAGCCCAGGGCCACCGGCAGCAGGCACATCAGCGCATCGGTCAGCACCCGGAAGCTGATCCAGAGCAGCGCTGTCACCACCAGGAACGCGTAGATGCCCGCGGTGGTGTAGGCGTCGCGGATCAGCACGCCGAAGTGGTACACCTGAACCACCACCCCGGTGATGCCCGCATCGACCCCGGCCATGTCCTGGTGGAACCGCGGCAGGAACGCCGGGTCCAGCGGGCTCTTGGCCGCGTGGTTGCGCGGCGGGTCGGGGTAGACCTCCATGGCATAGCGCGGGCGCTGCGGGTCGGTGCGGTCGATGTAGGGGCGAAGGACCGCCTCGGGAAAGTCATCCACCGTCAGCGGCGAGGCATCGAGCAGGCCCGCCACCTGCCACGCGGTGTCGAGGCGCAAGCGGCGGTATTCCTCATCGAGCTGTGACAGGCGCTGCTCATACTCAGCATCATCCTCCAGCTCGCGCAGCATGGCGGCGGTGCGCTCGACCGACTGCTCGACCCTGCCCATGGCCCGTGCGATGGTCTGGGGCACATCCTCCCTCGCCGCGGCGGCGCGCAGCAGCAGTTGAAGGCGGCCGAGGGCCTCATCGAAGCGCGGGCCGTCGGCATCAATGCCATCCTCGCGGGCCTCAGCTTCTTCGAGTGTCGCCCGCGCCCGTTGGCGCAGGTCATCGGGCATCGCTTCGATGCGCCGGCGCTTCTTCTCATCATCGGGTGGGAACAACATGGCGATGCCGCCCACGCCGCCGATGGTGGGCCTTTCCAGAAACGCATCGCGCCGCTGTCGAAGCTCATCCAGGTCATCGCCGATGCTCACGCCGAACCAGATCGACTGCTCCCCATCCTCGATGATCCGCTGCTGCCAGGCCACGCTGTCGAGCCCGCGCGGCTGCATGTCCAGCAGGTCGTAGTTGAACTCGATGCGCATCACCACCGGCACGCACACCGCCACCACCAGCGCAGCGCCGACCAGCACCGCCCAGGGCCGGCGCACGAACGGCATCGACCAGCGCTCCTGGTAGATGTCGATGGGCTTGACCTGCGGCGGTCTGACATGGCGGTGGCTGTGTCGAAACAGGCGCAGCAGGGCGGGGAAGATGGTGAACATCGCCAGCAGGCACAGCAGGATGCCGCCGAAGGCGATCAGCCCCATCTCCGCCACGCCGCTGAAGTCGGTCAGCACGATGGTGGCGAACGCCGCGGCGGTGGTCACCGCGCCGGTCAGCACGCCGGGCCCGGTGAGGCTGAAGGTGCGCGACAGGGCCGCCTCGAAGTGCTCGGGCCCATCGGGGAAGTCCCGGCGCACCCGCTCGTAGCCGGCGGCGATGTGGATGGCGAAGTCCACCCCCAGCCCCAGCAGGATGGCGATGAAGAACACGCTCAGCAGTTGAAGGTGCCCCACGCTGAGCACCACGTGCCCGAACGACCAGGCGATGCCCACCAGCAGCGCCAGCATGATCAGCAGCGGCGTCTGCCAGTTGTGATAGGCCATCACCAGCAGCACGGCGATGAAGAGGAAGGCCAGGATCGAAGCCAGCGTCGCATCGCGCTCGATGGCCTCGGTCTCATCGGTCTCGATCACCTCGACCCCCGTCAGGCCCGCATCCACCCGCGGGTGGTCCTCGAGCACCCGGGCCATCACCCGGCGGGTCGAGGCGATGCCCGCGGCTACGGCGGCGATCACATCCTCGGTCAGTTCGGGGGTGATTCGCACAAACAGCAGCCGGCCGTTGGGGCTGGCCAGGTACTGCCACTGCTGAGGCGAAGGCCGGCCCAGGAGCCGGCCCAGCGCCGGCCGCTGCTCGGGCGGCTCGGCCAGGACCACGTGCATGGCGTCGATCAACTGCCCGAGTTGCCCGACCTCATCGGCCATGGCCTGCTCATCGACGTCAGGGTCATCTTCCGCGCCGGCCAGTTCGCCCACAGCGGCATCGATCAGCGCGCCGGGGGTCGCGTGTTCCAGCAGGTCTCGGGCCTGCGCGGCCTCGTCGAGCACCTGCTGGAACTGCTCGATCGGCAGCAGCCGGGCCGTTTTCGGGCTGAAGGCCTCGGCCGGCGCGCCCCACTCGACGCGTCGGATGTGCTCGGCATCGCGAAGGGCTGGACCCAGATCATCGACAAAGGTCCGTGCCCTGGCCGCGGCGTCGGCGTCGGGCCCATCGGGCCCGTGGGTGTCGACCACGACGATGAAGTCGTAGGTGCCCGGGAAGCTGTCCCACCAGTCCTCGAAGCGCTCGTTCCACTCCAGGTCGTTGCCGATCATCTCGTTGCGGTGGCCGATGAACTCCAGCCGCCAGACGGTCAGCAGCACGGCCAGCACCGCCAGCGCCACACCAATGAGCAGCACCAGGTGCGGCCACCGGCTGATCGGCCGTGCCCATGCACGGGCGAGGCGCTCCCGTAGGGGTGTGCTCATGGGGTCAGGCCCTGAAACAGAGTGGTGGGTGATCGGTTCATGGTGATGACGGGTGTCGTGAGGGCCCCGGGCGGGTCGGGGCGCCGGCCTGCGGGGGGGCGGGCCGGTGGGGGGGGCGCCCAGGCAATCTCCGGGGCCGCCTTCACGGGGGGCTTGCGGGGCCGCGGTGGAGGCCATGCTCCATCCATGCCTACGCGGCGAATAAGAAGGCCGATGCCCCGTTGACCAGGGGCGAATCATACCGGTACGATGCGCGGCTGAGCAAACCCTGCGCCACCCGTGTGAACGCTCAATAGAAATGTCACGGTTATTTTGTCAATAGAAATGTCAGGGGGCAAGCCGCCGGGTGGGGCTGGGGCCGGCGGAGCGGAGGGCGAGGCGCAGC
>PUMS01000457.1 GCA_003551485.1 Phycisphaeraceae bacterium
GCCGAGGCCAACCGCGCCCTGGCCGAGACGCAGGACCGGCTGCTTCAGCGCGAGTCGATGGCGCGGCTGGGTGAGATGGCCGCGGGCGCTGCCCACGAGATGAACAACCCGCTGACGATCATCTCCGGCCGCGCCCAGTTGCTGGTGCGCGGCCTGGAGCCGGGCTCTGAAAAGTTCAGGGCCGCCGAGCACATCGTCGAGCAGTCGCACCGGCTGTCAGACCTGATCTCGGCGCTGCGCTCGTTCGCCGACCCGCCCAAGGCCCAGCGCCGGGAGGTCAACCTGGGCGCAGCGCTGGATGAGATGATCCGCGACCTTCGCCAGACGCTGCCGCGCCAGCAGGCACTGACGCCGGTTTACCTGAAGATGATCAGCGAGGCCAGCAGCGTGCAGCTCGATGGCGAGAAGGTCTGCCAGGCCGTGCGCGAGCTGCTGCTCAACGCCCTCCAGGCCAACCCCCGGACCGGCGTGACGGTCAACGTCAAACGCATCGACAGCGAATCGGAACTGCTGATCCAGGTGATCGATGATGGCTGCGGGATGGAGCCGTCGGTGCTCGAGCCCGCGATGGCCCCGTTCTTCTCATTCAAGCCGGCGGGCAGGCAGGTCGGCATGGGGCTGACGCGCGCCAGCCAGCTCGTGGCGGCCCACGGCGGCAGGATCGACCTGCGCAGCACAAACGGACAGGGAACGCGCGCTTCGATCACCATCCCGCTTGACCGCGAGACCTGAAAGACCGATGACCCCCCTACCCCGCGGACCGCGCGCAGCCGGCGGGCAGCGGCATGCGGGGCAAGCGCCGTTGTGACCGCGGGTGTTCCCAGACGTTCAGGAGTGCAGATCAACGTGTCCAGACCCAGGCACCGACGCCGCCAGCCCGATGCACCTTCCCCGCACAGCCCGGCCCGGCCCGCGCCCCACCAGGTGCTGCTGGTGGATGAAGACCCGCGCGTGGCCGAGCAGCTCAGCACCGCGCTGGGCGATGCCACCTGCCGCCTGAGGCGGGCGGGGACGCTGGCCGAGGCCCGCCGCGCCGTCGATGCCGGCAGGGTGGACCTGATGCTGATGGCCGCACACCTGCCCGATGGCTCAGCGCTGCCCTGGGCCGAGCAACTGCGCCGCCGTCAACCGGGCTTGCGCGCGATCCTGCTGACCGATCAGCCCAGCGTCGATCAGGCCGTGGCGGCGATGCGGGCCGGCGCTGCGGACATGCTCATCAAGCCGCTGGACCTGGCCCTGGCCAACCAGCGGGTTCAACAGGTGCTGGCCGAGGGCCAGAACGACCGGCGGATGTACCGCCGCGTGCATCGCCTGCGGCGCATCTGCCGCCGGCTCAACGCCGCGAGGATCGAGATCAGCCGGCAGGTGGACGTGCTGTGCAGCGATCTGATCGGCGCCTACCGCGAGCTGGCCGAGCAGGTGCAGCACGTGGTCAAGGGCGGCGAGTTCGCCCAGGTCGCCGCCGGTGAGTTGGACCTGGAGAAGCTGCTGCGCAAGACGCTGGAGTACCTGCTCGAGCAGGCCGGCCCGACCAACGCCGCGGTGTTTCTGCCCGCCACGATGGACGAGTATTCCCTGGGCGGCTACATCAACTACGACTGGTCCGCCGCCTCGCCCGAGGTGCTTCTTGCCCAACTGGCGGACGTGGTGGCGCCGAAGGTGGCCGAGCGCCCCGGCGTGACGCACATCACCGATGACCGCACGCTGCGAGGCTGGGCCGGCGGCGAGGCGGACTGCCTGGCCGGCTGCCACCTGGCGGCGGCGTGCTGCCGCGACGGACAGGAGCCGCTGGCGGTGATCGTGCTCTTCCGCAAGGCCGACGACCCGTTCCAGCCGAAGCTGCTGGACACGCTGGAGTCGATCTCGACGATGCTGGGTGAATACCTCGGCCGCATCATCCGCATCCATCACCGCCACAAACCCGGCCCCGAATACGGCAGCGCCGCCTGAGCGACCGGAGACGGGGGCCGCAGCGGCACCGGGGCCCGCGCCGGCGGCCGATGCAACGGCGGGATGGTCGCCAGCCTCAGCGTTCGGCCAGCGGCACGCCCAGGCGCTGGCACAGGGCGGTCACGTCCGCATGGAAGCGCTCCAGCGCGTCATCGGGGGTGTCACCGTACTGCTGGTGGAACCATTCACCGCTGATGAAGCCCTCGTACCCCGTGGCGAACAGTGCCGCAGCCATGTCATCCATCGGCATCTCGCCCTCGCCGAACGGCTGGATGACGACCTGCTCGCGGCGGTTGAGCGCATCGTGCAGGTGGCAGTGGCGCACCAGGGGGCCGATGGCTTTGAAGGTCTGCTCGACGCTCTCGCCGTGGCGGTAGGGATGGAGGTTGTCGTAGTTGATGGCCACGTTGAGGTGGTTGGCGTGTTGCACCGCGGCGGCGGCATCGACCCCGCGGCTGACGGTATCGTGGGTCTCCAGCAGCACCATGACATCGTGCTCGGAGGCGCGGTCCCCGGCGGCGCGCAGGTGGTCGCCGAGCAACTCGATCACCCGCGGCATCTCCCAGCCCGGCGGCGGCGGGCCGCAGAAGACGCGGACGGCGGGGCATTCGATGTCGGCGGCTAGTTGAAGCCGCAACTCCAGCGCATCGACATCCGCGGCCTCGATGAGTTGGAGGCTGGTGGCCAGGCAGCAGGGAAACACATCCGCCGCGCGCAGCTTCTTCACCCACGATGCGCGCTCGTCCGCGCTGGACCAGACCTCGACGCCATGCTCGTGCCGCGCATCACAGCGGAACTCGATGCCGTGATACCCGTGCCGCAGCGCTGCCTCGAGCACCTGCCGAAAGTCCCACTGCGGACACGCAAACGTCATGAAGCTGACAAACGCCATCGATCACCTCAAGGTCAAACGCCGTCACGTTCCACCGCCCGCCGCCGGCGCAGATTAGAACCGGCCCCGACAGCGGTCAAACCCGCAAAGGCCCCACGGCGGGGGTCGGGGGTCGGGTGCATGACGCGCGTGGCGGGTCAATGGCCGGGCCTCTACTTCCCTCTCCCCCCCCGAGAGGGAGCAAGGGCCATCCCGCGGCACGTGTCATGCACCCGCGTGCGTCAAGACTCCCGGTCCATTCCGCCGAGGCCGCCCTCGCGGCTCGTCCGCCCGTGGCCCTGCTACGGGAAACCACGGGTGGGCAAGCCAACAGGGGCACCCGGCGCTGCGGACCCGCCCCTTGCGGGGATTAGGGCGGGGCGCTCACTCCCACTCGATGGTCGCCGGCGGTTTGCTCGAGATGTCGTAGACCACGCGGTTGACGCCGCGCACCTCGTTGATGATGCGGCTGGAGATGGTCGCCAGCACATCGTAGGGGATGCGTGCCCAGTCGGCGGTCATGAAGTCCTGTGTCTCGACAGCGCGGATGGCCACCACGCTTTCATACGTGCGGCCGTCGCCCATCACGCCCACGGCCTTGATCGGCAGCAGCACCGCGAAGACCTGGCTGGTGCGGCGGTAGAGCTGGTTGGCCACGATCTCCTCCAGCAGTATCTCATCGCAGTCGCGCAGCAGGTCCAGGCGCTCGCGGTTCACCTCCCCCAGCACCCGCACCGCCAGGCCCGGGCCGGGAAAGGGGTGGCGCCACACGATCTGCTCGGGCAGGCCCAGCACCTCGCCCAGCCGGCGAACCTCATCCTTGAACAGGCTGCGCAGCGGCTCGATGAGTTCGAAGCCCAGTTCGGCCGGCAGGCCGCCGACGTTGTGATGCAGCTTGATGTTGGCCGCCGCGCCCGAGTAGCCGTGGCCGGACTCGATCACGTCCGGGTAGAGCGTGCCCTGGGCCAGGAAGCGTGCATCGGGGATGTCCGCCGCGGCCTGCTTGAACGCCTCGATGAACCGGTGGCCGATGCGGCGGCGCTTCTCCTGCGGGTCGGTCACGCCGGCCAGATCGCTCAGGAAGGCCTCGGCGGCATCGACCACGCGCAGGTCGACATCGAAATGCCCGCGGAAGGTCTGCTCGACCAGTTCCCGCTCACCCTTGCGCAGCAGGCCGTTGTCGACGAACACGCACGTGAGCTGCGGCCCGATGGCCCTGGCCAGCAGCGCCGCCACGACCGAGGAGTCCACGCCGCCGCTGAGCCCGCAGATCACCCGCGCATCGCCCACCGCCCGGCGCACCTGCTGTGACTGGGCCTCGACGAAGTCGGCCATGCGCCAGCTCGCCCTGGACTGACAGATACCGGTCAGGAAGTTGCGCAGGATGTCGATGCCGTGGGGGGTGTGGGTCACCTCGGGATGGAACTGCACCCCGTAGAAGGGCACCTCGCGATGGCGCACCGCGGCGAAGGGGCATGTCGGCGTGCGGGCAAGGGGGATGAAGGCCTCGGGCAGGTCATCGACCTGGTCGCCGTGGCTCATCCACACGGTGGTGTTGGCCGGCACGCCCTCCAGCAGCGGCCGCGGCTGGAGGATTTCGAGGTTGGCCCGGCCGTACTCGCGTGCGCGGGCCACCCCCACCGCCGCGCCCAGCAGTTCGCAGCCAACCTGCATCCCGTAGCAGATGCCCAGCACGGGCACGCCCAGTTCGAACAGCCGCCGGTCGCAGCGCAGCGCATCGGCCTCGTAGACGCTCGAGGGGCCACCCGAGAGGATGATGCCGCGCGGCTGAATCTCCGCCAGCGCCTCGACCGGTGTGTCCGGCCGCACCAGCACGCTGAACACCCCCGCCTCACGCACCCGCCGCGCGATGAGTTGCACGTACTGCGACCCGAAATCCAGGATCGGAATGCACTGACCGCGAACGCCCGGCGGCAGTTCGATGTTCCACTTCGTCATCGTCATCGCCATCGCCTCAACTGGCCACTGGCCATGCCTCGTGGGAAAACCCCAGAGCATACACCAGCACCGGTCACCCTGCGCGGCGGGAAGAGACCAGCGCAAAGCCGAGAGCGCATGAGACGCAATCCCTGTTGGCTTGTCACGCGGTGGCCGGCGACTGGGGGTTGCCCACGAGGTCGGCGTTGGTCTTGAACCGCTCCAGGGCGCGCAGCAACTGCTCGATCTGCTGCACGGGGGGCATGTTCAGCAGGCGGCGCCGCAGGGCGGTGATGGTGT
This sequence comes from Phycisphaeraceae bacterium, assembly GCA_003551485.1. Classification (GTDB taxonomy): domain Bacteria; phylum Planctomycetota; class Phycisphaerae; order Phycisphaerales; family Phycisphaeraceae; genus B1Sed10-187. Next base: position 5,060 of record PUMS01000457.1, read on the forward strand.
TCAACTCGCCCTCGCTGAGCAGCAGGTGCTCCTTGCGCGTGCCGCTGGCGGCCAGGTCGATGGCGGGGAAGAGGCGACGGTCGGCCACCTTGCGGTCGAGGATCAGCTCCATGTTGCCCGTGCCCTTGAACTCCTCGAAGATGATCTGGTCGCCGCGCGAGCCGGTGTCGACCAGCGCGGTGGCCAGGATCGTCAGCGACCCGCCCTCATCGAACCGCCGCGCAGCGCCGAAGAGCTGCTTGGGGATCGCCAGGGCGCCGGCATCCAGGCCGCCCGAGAGCGTGCGGCCGACGAAGCTGGGATTGGGCACGAGGTTGAAGGCGCGGCCGACGCGGGTCAGCGAGTCCAGCAGCACCACCACGTCCTGCCCCGCTTCGGCCATCCGCTTGGCCCGCTCGATGCCCAGCACCGCCAGCGCGGCGTGGCGCTCGGTGGTGTGGTCGTTGCTCGAGGCCAGCACCTCGCAGGGCACGTTGCGACGGAAGTCGGTGACCTCCTCGGGCCGCTCATCGATCAGCAGCGCGATCACCGGCACCTCGGGGTGATTGCGCCGGATGGCGAAGGCGATGTTCTGAAGCAGCGTCGTCTTGCCCGCCTTGGGCGGTGAGACGATCATCCCCCGCGTGCCGAAGCCGATGGGGCAGAACAGGTCGATCAACCGGCAGGCCGCGGGACAGCCGGGGTACTCGAGCCTGATCCGCGGCTGAGGGTCGATGA
>PUMS01000140.1 GCA_003551485.1 Phycisphaeraceae bacterium
CCCGCCTGCACGCCCCCTTCGACGGCCTGATCAGCGCCCGGATGGTCGATCCGGGCAGCTACGTGAGCATCGGCGACGTGCTGGCCACGCTCTACCAGGTGGACCCGCTGGAGATCAGCTTCGGTGTGCCCGAGCGTCACATCGGACGCGTCCGCCCGGAACAGACGGTCCAGGTGCTGGTCGCGGCCTACCCGCAGCAGCCGTTCGAAGGTCAGGTGCGCTACGTCAGCCCGTCGATCGACCAGGCCACGCGCACCTTCGAGGTGCGCGCCCGCGTGGCCAACCCCGACCACCAGCTCAAGCCCGGCGGCTTCGCCGCCGCCGCGGTGGTCATCGCCACGCTGCAAGACCGCCCGGTCATCCCCGAAGAAGCCCTGGTGGCCACGCGCGAAGGCTACGTGGTGTTCACCGTCGAGCCCGGCCAAGCCCAAACGCCCACCGTGCGGATGCAGCCGGTGAGGCTTGGCCTGCGCCAGCAGGGCCTGGTCGAGATCACCGAAGGCCTCGAGCCCGGCCAGCGCATCGTCCGCTTCGGGCACATGCAGCTCGATGAGGGTGATGCGGTGCGCATTGTTGAAGACCACGGCCCCGGCTGGCTCGAGGCCCTCACCCGCCCCGCCATCGAGCCGCCCCAGCGCTGAGCCCGCTTCAGGCTTCCCCCCGCTCCACAGGAACATGCGGCCATGATCTGGAACTTCTTCATTCGCCGACCCGTGCTGGCGATCGTCATCTTCGTGATCCTGGGCATCTTCGGTGTCTGGGGCTTTCTGAACATGCCGGTGCAGGAACAGCCCGACATCGACTTTCCCGTGGTCACGGTGAACGTCGTGCTGACCGGTGCTGCGCCGGAGGTGATCGAGACGGAAGTGCTCGATCCGCTGGAGGAGGAGATCAACGCCATCGAGGGGCTCAAGACGCTGACCTCGACGGCGCGCCAGGATGTGGGCAACGTCATGGCCGAGTTCGAGCTGTGGCGTGACGTGGACGTGGCCGCCCAGGACGTGCGCGACGCCGTCGAGCGCGCCCGCCGCCGCCTGCCCGATGAGGCCGAATCGCCCATCGTGCAGAAGTTGGACCTCGGGGCCCAGGCCATCATGTGGGTCACGCTCACCGGCGATCAGCGCTGGGATGAACAGCGCCTGACCGACTACGCCGAGAACACGCTCAAGCAGTATCTCGAGACGCTTCGCGGCGTCGGCCGCATCCAGGTCGGCGGCGCGCGGCAGCCGGCGGTGCGCATCCGCGTGGACCCCGAGCGCCTCGCCGCCCACCAGGTGACGATGGATGAGGTGGTCGACACCATCCAGCGCAACAACCTCGATGCGCCGGTGGGCCGGCTCGAGGGCCAGAAGCGCGAGCTGCTGATCCGCTCGCTGAGCCGGTTCTCCGATGCCGCCCCGTTCAACGACCTGATCATTACCTACCGAAACGGTGCGCCGGTGCGCATCGGCGACGTGGCCGAAGCGGTCGATGACGTCGAGGATGACCGCCGCCTCGCCCGCGTCTCGGGCGAGATCGCCGTGGGCATGGGCATCGTCAAGCAGACCGGGGCCAACACCGTGGCGCTGGCCCGGTCGGTCCGCGCGCGGCTGGCGGAGTTGCAGGAAACCTTCCCGCCCGGGCTCGAATACCGCATCGCCGCCGACCAGTCCGAGTTCGTCCAGGAGAGCATCACCGACCTTCAGTTGACGGTGCTGATCGCCGCGAGCCTGGTGGTGATCGTGGTGCTGGGCTTTCTGCGTTCGGGCCGCGGCACCGTGGTGGTGGCCCTGGCAATTCCCACCTCGCTGCTGATTGGCCTGGCGGTGATTCACACGCTGGGCTTCTCGATCAACGTGCTGACGATGCTGGGGCTGATCCTGGTCATCGGCATCGTGGTCGACGATGCGATCGTGGTACTGGAGCGGACCTATGCCCACCTGGAGCGCGGCGCGGAGCCGAAGGCGGCGGCGCGGGTGGGCACCACCGAAGTGGCCTTCCCCGCCGTGGCCAACTCCCTGGCCCTGGGCGCGGTGTTCATCCCGGTGGCGTTCACCGGCGGCATCATCGGGCGGTTCTTCTTCGAGTTCGGCATCACGGTGGCGGCGACGGTGTTCGCCTCGACGCTGGTGGCACTGACGCTCAGTCCGATGCTCTGCTCGCGGCTGCTTCGGCCGCCGGGTGAGCACGGTTGGCTGTTCCGCATGTCCGAACGGCACCTCAAGGCACTGGAGCGTGCCTACGCCTGGCTGCTTCGCGGGGCGCTGCAATGCCGCGGGCTGACGGTGGCGGTGGGCCTGGGCGCGTTCGCCCTGGGCATGCTGGCCTTGAGCGATTCCACGCGCGAGTTTGCCCCCGATGAGGACCGGGCACGGTTGATGATCATCTTCGAAGCCCCGCGCGGCAGCACGCTGGCCGAGACCGACCGCTTCGCCCGCAAGATCGAGGCCATCCTGGCCGAAACGCCCGAGGTCGAGGGCCAGTTCCTGGCCATCGGCCTTGGCCGCGGCGGGCCCGGCTCGCCCAGCAGCGGCATGGCCTTCGTCACCCTCACGCCACGCCAGACGCGCGAGAAACACCAGAGCGAGGTGATGCAGCACCTGCGCCAGCGCCTCGGTGGCCTGCCAGACGGCCGTGCCTTCGTCCGCGAGCTGACCCCCGGCGGCATGGGCGGCGCGCCCATCGAGGTGGTCATCCGCAACCCGGACCTCGAGCAGCTCGCCCAGCAGCAGGCCGACGTGATGGAGTGGATGCGCCGGCAGCCGCAGTTCGTCGGCGTGCGGACCAACCTCGAGCTCGACAGCCCGCAACTGGACTTCATCCCCGACCGCGAGCGCCTCGCGGAGATGGGCATCGCCGCGGCCGACGTCAACCGGGCCAAGCGCCTGCTCTTCGGAAACGTCGAGGTCTCACAGATCGAACGCCATGCCCAGCGCTACCCCGTGGTGATGGACATCGCCGGCCGCGGCAAGCTGACACCGGATGTGCTGGCCAACATCTACGTGCGAAGCCGCGGGGGCGAACTGGTGCCGATGGAGAACCTGGGCAGGACCGTCGAAAGCATCGGCCCCAACGAGATCAACCGCTACAACCGGCTGCGCGCGGCGACGATCTCGGCCTCGACCCCGCCGGGCGTGCCCCTGGGTGATGCCGTCGATCACCTCGAGGCCCACCTGACGGCCACGCTGCCGCCGGGCACCGACTATCAGCTCGCGGGCATGTCGGAGGTCTTCGCCGAATCGTTCTACTACCTGACGATCACCATCATCCTCGCGGTGCTGTTCATCTACCTGGTGCTGGCGGCGCAGTTCGAATCGTTCTTCTACCCGCTGACGATCATGCTGGCACTGCCGCTGGCGACGATCGGCGCCTTCGGGTCGCTGTGGCTGCTGGGCATGCCGATCAACATCTATGCCTTCATCGGGATGATCATGCTCATGGGCCTGGTGTCGAAGAACTCGATCCTGCTGATCGACTACACCAACGTGCTGGTCCGCCGCGGCCGCACAGTGATGGATGCGGCCTACGAGGCGGCGCGCGAGCGCTTCCGACCGGTGATGATGACCGCATGTTCGACGATCCTGGGTATGACGCCCATCGCGCTGGGCCTGGGCGCCGGCGGCGAGTCCCGTGCCCCGCTGGGCATCAGCGTCGCCGCCGGGCTGATCACGGCCACAGCGCTGACGCTGGTGGTCATCCCCGTGGCCTACACGCTGATGGACCGCGTGCAGCAGTTCGTGCTGCGGGCGCTCAGTGGCGGTGGTGCATCAGCCGCGGAGCCGCAACCGGCGATGGGAGCCACCGCATGAAGCTGGTGCAGATCATGTTCCATTTCGAGTACGCCGATGCCATCGAGCGGATCGTGGACAGCCACGGCATCGCCGAGTACGCGCGCTACCCGATGATCGAGGTCCGCGACCTCGATGGCAAGCACTTCGGCACGCAGGTCCACCCCGGCAGCGGCACGGTGATGCAGGCCGTGGTGGGCGATGACCGCGTCGACGCCCTTCTGGCCGACCTGGCCACCTTCCGCGAGCAGAAGCCCGCCCACCGCCACCTCCAGGCCCTGGTCATGCCCATCGAACGCCGGTTGCATGAGGAGTTGTAGAGCGAAGCGGGGCCCACCGGTGGCTTTCCCGCCAGTGCGCCCGAGGGAGCAGCTCATAGCTCATAGAGCGAGGCTTTGCGGGCGAAGCCCACCACTCACGCTCCCACAAATCATTGCTCGCCGTAACCTCCAGACAACGTCACGAGCAGCGACACCTCGCCTCGACCGGCCGCCCCTGCTCTCTTTGTGCGCCCAGGAGCACCCTCCACAACCCGCAATTGCCCCACGCCACACCCGGCATCGGTGGGTTTCACTCGGAAGACCTCGCTCTACCCACCCTACGGCGTAGTCCCTTCCCGCGGCGATCTTCACCGCTCACCCGTCTTCTCGAAGGGCCGGATTGTCCTCTCGGCGATGCATAAACCCATCCGCAGCGCCGTTTGGCCGGAAGGCACCGTGCGCGCCCGCTGCGCGTGCGAAGGGGGCGGACTGACCACAAGATTCTCCTATTAAAGGAGTTACACATGAGACTCGCAGCCCCCGCCACCCTCGCGCTGGCGGTCGTGGCCCTCGCCCTGCCCCCCATGCACGCCGGGCAGATTGAGTGGGCCCAGCCCATCGACGGTTTCACCGAACCGCAGGCGGGGGAGCATCCGCGGATCATCTTCCGAAAGGATGACCTGCCCGAAATCCGCCGCCGCGCCCAGACTGAACAGGGCCAGGTCGTCCTCGACCGCGCCCGGCAGATGCTCGAGCGGCGCTACACCAACTGGAACGCCGCGGCCTATGCCTTCCTGTACCTGGTCACCGAGGATCAGGACTACGCCGACAAGGCCAAACAGGCGGCCCGGGATGTGATCCGCGGCCGACCCGATCCCGATGAGCGCTACACCTGGCCCGGCCGGGACCAGTCGCGGGCCGGCCCGATCATGGCCGCCCTGGCGCTGGCCTACGACATGGCCTACGACGGCTGGGATGAGGACTTCCGACGCGAGGTGGCCGACGCCATCCTGAGCAACGAGTTCACCCGCCAGATCGCCCACGAACCGGACCTGGAGCCCGGTGCCTACCGCTGGGGCGCCCAGGCCGGCGGTCTGGGCCTGGCGCTTCTGGCCCTGCGGGGCGACCCGGAAGCCGACGATGAGCGCATCGATGAACTGTCCCCCCGAGTGCTCGATCACATCCGCCGCGAGATCGAGGAAGGCTTCAGCGAGCGCGGCTACTACTGGGATGGCCACCACCCCGGCCGTTTCTCTGGCAACAAGGGCATCATCCCGTTCATTCAGGCCTACCGCAATGCCGCCGGCTACGACCTGGCCCCGGCCGACACCAATGTCCACTGGATAAGCACGAAGTGGATCTACGAGCTGGTCCGCTTCGGTCGCGATGCCGACGGGGCGAGCAGCATCCTTCGCGGCAGGTACTTGCATGACCCGCCCCCTAACCCGCGGGAGCTTTCGCGCCTGGGCAAATTCGCCCTGGGCTTCGGCATCGTGCCCGAGCGGCACAAGGCCGAGATGCTCTGGGTGTTCAACCACATCGTCCGCCGCGATGAGACCGACTACGACATCAATGAGTACCCCCACTTCGCCGCGTGGGTGATGGCCAACTGGCCCTTCGACATCGAGCCGCGCAACCCCCGCGAGACGATGCCCCGCATCCTGCGCGACACCGAATCCGGCTACTTCGTCTTCCGCAGCGACTGGACGGGCGAGGCCGACGACATGA
>PUMS01000218.1 GCA_003551485.1 Phycisphaeraceae bacterium
CGGCGAAAGCTACCGCCTCAAAGACAAACGCAGGGCCGGCACCGGCCACCCCGAGCCCGCCCCACTGCCGCCCCAAGAAAACGAAAGGAGGTAACGCGAAAATATCGACGGGACCCGGGGTGGGTCAATTCTCAGTGATCGTAGGTGGGTCAATATTGAGTGCGTGTTGACAGTCCTGTGGGCCGGGCGTTGAACTGTCCGGCGTCCCACTTACCTCAACGGAAGAATGCAGCCGGTAAGCGCAATGCCGATCGGAAAGGTGGGCCGACGCCCACATGGACGAACCGGCGCGGATCGACAGCATGACGCATGTCGACCGGTGACCAGACGCTGTTTGGAAGCGTTCAGGGCTCCACGATGGGCGAAACATCGATGGCATACATCTGCCGGGGCCCCTCGTGCGGTGTGTCGATGCACACCTGACGGCCATCGCGGCTCCAGCGTGGATGCAGGTCGCAGCGGATGCCCGGCGTCTGATACAACGTCGGCCGCGTCTGAAAACGGCCGATCTCGACACAGCGCCCGCTCTCGACCTCGTAGAGCAGCACAGGCAATTGCCAGTCGGCATCGGGGTAGGCATCGGCGAGTATCCAGCGCCGATCCGGGCTGTAGGAGCAGTGGCCATCCCGCGTAAGCACATCGCCACCGATGATCTCGACGTGCTCCGACCGGTCCCGAAAGAGGTAGAAATGATCGCCGCGGCCCGCCACCCGTGCCCAGGCCAGGATGTGCTGCCCATCACGCCAATCGAAGTGGGATACCAGATCATCACCGGCGAGCAGATGCAGGTTGCTGCCATTCGGATCGCACGTGAGCAGCCGGTCAAAGAACGGCCGGCCCTTGCCCGGGCGCGGCCAGCGGTGCAGTACGAAGAAGCGCGATCCATCCGGTGCGATGGTCGCGTGCTCGAAACGGTGGTGCACGCCCTGCGTCGAGGCGACGGGGGCCAGGCGGGCCACGGCGTCGAGCGGGAGAGCGAGCCGGTGCTCACCCGTGTCAAGGTCCATCCACCACACGCCATCCTCCTCAGGGTGAAGCTGGTCGTGGAACGGATCGGCAATGCCGGCATAGCCCACGATCGGCCTGGCATGGGCGAGCCGTGCGAGGTTGAGCGACAGCCCCCACCGGCCATCGGGGCTGACCGCATACACCGGCCGCGGCAGCAGGCGCCGCCGGCCGCTGTGAATGTCGAGGATGACCGCCACGTGGCGACCATCTTCCAGATCATTGTAGATGATCAGGCGATCGGCGGCACCGGGAACCCACTGGAGCATGCAGCCCTGCTGCCAGTTCCATGCGCGCGTGCTTGCCAGCGGGTGCAGCGCTGCCGTCTCGGCCTCGACCAGTGCGATGGTGGCCTGCTCGCCGGGCAGCGGCATGCGGCCGGTCTCCTCGGCCTCCAGGCAAACCAGGTGGCGGCCGGTGACATCCCAGGGGGGCTTGTCGTAATAGCCGAAGAAGTGCGCCCGCGGACCGCGGGTGAGCTGATGCACGGGACAATGACGGGATTCAAAAGCCAAGAAATCATCCTCTGCACAAAACGGTCCGGAGCACAGTTTCGAGTAAGCGAAAGGCCCATTGCTGAAACTGCTCTGCGTGTGCCTGGGCGAGCGGAGTGGAGGCGGGGATCGGCGCCAGGGTCCCGGCCGCATCGTAGAGCTGCGGCGGGTATTCACCGGCCGCCTCACGGTCAGTCTGCGGCAACTGCGGTTTCGAATGGGCATCCCTCATTTCGGGCTCAATCTCCTGGTGGACCGAACGCACGCCCGCCGCAAGACACCCCCAGCGATCGGATGCGACGCACTGCGTGCCCGCGGCGGGCATTCAGGGTTGCGAACTGGTCCATCCCAGCCTCCAGAGTACGCCGCCTTTTGCTTGCTATCATACACGACTCTTGATTATACCTCATCGTCCTGTCGGGGCAGGGCCTTGTGGCAGAACCTCAATCGCCGCATCCACGCGTGCCTGATGCCGCGTCGTCCCACCTTCCGACCGCTCGGCCCGAACATGGATCGGTCCGCGCACCGTCTCGATCGTCACGTCGATCCACTCCAGCCCGCACGGCAGGTTCGGGGCGATCGTCACCGTCGCATAGCCGGCAGCGGTGGGGCGGATACCCGCGACGTGGCGGGTGAACCAGTCGAAGATCAGCGCCCATGCCGGCTGGTTGCGCGAGGTGTCCGGCCAGTTGCTGACAATGTGCTCGGTGAAAGTCGTGTAACCCTTGTCGATCCACCAGAGAAAGCCCGGCTCTCCGGGCGCCGTGATGGCATCGTAAGCCGCCTGGTGGTGCCCGTTCTCCGACAAGGCCCGCAGCACCGACGGCGTCGTCACCACGCCGCTGGTGAGGTGATTGCCGCGGCCGCGCACGTCGGCGGCCAGCGCTGCGATGACCCGCGCACGCTCCTGCGGCGGGGCGAAGCCGAAGTCGATCGCCATCCCGTCCGCGCCCTGGCTGGCGAAGCTCCCGGCCGAGCGGTCATAGAAACGTGCTGCAATCCCTGCCGCCGACCGCCGGGCCAGTTCATCCCACTGCCTGGCATCCGATTCGCGCCCGAGAATGCTTGCCATCGCCCCGGCAATGCGCAACTCGTTGAGGAAAACCGCGGAAGCGACGAGGTCCACCGGTGTCTTCGCGGCAGGCGGTTGCATGGTCCACCCCATCGCCGCGTGATCCCCATGCCAGCCACTTTGCAGGATGGGGAAATCGTCGCGCCGGCTCATCACGCCCAGATAATCCGCGATCAGTGGGTAATAGTGCTCAAGATGCCCCGGCTCGCCCGTCTCCTCGTAATACTGCCAGGCGACAATCGTACAGGCCGCGGTATAGACCGAGTCGGCCTGCGGAATCTCGCGGAGCACCTTCTCGATGCGATGCCGCGAGCGATGCCGGGGCGGCCGCGAAAGATAGCGCGGGCTCGGCGGGGCGGTTGATGACCAGCGCAGGTGCGTCTGCGGGTTCTGGATCGCGACCATGTCGCGCAGCCACTTGCGATACAGCGGCAACACGTCGAACGAGGTCAGTACATACGGCGTGACCGCATGGGCATCGGCCAGCCATCCCTGCCGCTCGTCGCGCTGCGGGCAATCATGAAGCAGGCCCGTGATGTTCGACTCGATCGTGCGTGTCGCCATGGCGAACAGCGGGTTCAACCCATCGTGGCCGCTGTGAAATGATCCGCGCATCGGGCAATCGCTGTGAACCACCTCCCCGACCACTTGCAGGTCCTCCGGCAGTCGTGTCGGTGTTTCGATCTGGGCATACCGCAACCCCTGGTAGGAGAAGCGCGGGTGCCATGTCTCGGTGCCTTCTCCGCGGAAAGTGTAGCTGTTGATGCCCCGGGCCCCCTTGTTGGTCACCGGATCGACCTGCCCATCCGCCGCGGCGGCCTCGCCCATGCGGATGATGAGCTGTGTGCCGGCGGGGGCCCGGCCGGTCAGACGCAGCCATCCGCTGAAGTTGGTGCCGAAGTCCAGCAGCATCCGCCCATCCCCATCACGTCGGATGTGCCGCGGCTCGATCTGCCGCATCACCCGAGGTAGCGGCGACTGGTGTGCCAGCAGGGCGCCCCCGGCGGCTCGGCGGCATTCGGCGCCGGCTTGCCGTAACTGCGTCCCAAGGCATGCCATGCCGCATCCAGCGCATAGCCGGGCGCATCCCACCCGGGCGCCTCCAGCCGCGCATCGTACCACTCGCCATGGATGATGTCTTCGCTGGTCCAGGGTCCATGCCGGACCGCCCAGTCGCCCGGCCGCGTCGCGAGGATGCGCCGTTCGCCCCCGCGGAGCGTCAGCTCCAACTGTGATAGAAAACAGCGCGGGCCGTACCCATGATGCGCATACCAGCCGCCGCCCAGCACAATCCCCAACACGTTCTCGCCGTCCCGCAGGTGCTTCCGCACGTCGAATGCGGCCACCGTCGTGACCCTGGCATAGTCCGTGTGATCCGGAAACAGCACCTGATCGCCCGCCTTGATCCCATTGATGCGCGGCTCGAGCAACCCGCCGCAGGCGATGTACCACCGAGCCCGAACGACATCGGCGACATTTTCAATCTGGAACACCGAGCGGAACATCGGCGTCAGCACCCCCGGCATGGTGACCCAGGCGCCGATGAAGTCCGCTTCACCGGGCACGACTTCGAATTCCGCCCAATCGCTCCAATCGCCCGCGCGGTCCGCCGCATCCCACAGGCGCACCCGCCACTGGTAATCAGCGCGCATCGGCAATGCCTCGCCGCCATACAAGAGCATCGGTTCGGCGCCCGCGGCCTTGCCGCTGTCCCACAAGACCGCCGCCGGCTGTCCTGCGGCCGTGACGACCACCTGCCGGGCGGACTGACGCAGGCCGCCGCCGGCCCAGCACAAGAGCAGCCGGTCGTTGGAGACGCCCAACGTGTGGGCGAGATGATTCGCGCAAGGATGAGGGCTGGACCATGCCGGCATCCTACAGCCGTTGTTCCGGACAGTGAAGCGACTCCGCACAGCGCCAGCGATCATGTGGATCGCGCTGAATCAGCCGAGTTCTGTCGCGCCGGCATGTACCAGGGTGCCTACGTCGGCTCGCGGGTCGTTCGATCAGGGGCAGTTTCGGATTCCTTGCGCGACGGAGGCGCGCGGACTATGTCGGTCCACAAGGCCGTGTCGCTGATCGTCCGTGCTGATGAGAACGATGAATGGAAATGATCTGACCCGTGCCCGCTGCAAATTGCGGCAGATCGCGCATCCCGCGCCGTGGCCAAACACGAGAATATCGTCACCAGGCAATACATGTCCCACTGCAGTGTTGTAGGATGTAGAGCCATTGCCCGATGCGTCCTGCCGGGGCGTATTCGGGTTGGCACGCCTCGACTCGATGGGGACCACCACCATGCAACACGATGAGCGTTCATCCTTCACGACCGGCATCGCCCGCACCGACATCACCCCCCCACCGGGCCTGGAGCTTGCAGGCGGCGCCTTCGGGCCGGCACGCGACATCCACCGGCCGCTGCACGCGACCGCCCTGGCCCTGGGCCTTGGCGACCGCCGGGCGCTGCTGATCACCTGCGATCTGCTGGGGCTGGACGATGCCCTGGCCGACCGCATCCGCGACGACATCGCCGCGGCCACGGGCATTGCGCGCGAGGCAATCATCCTCGCCTGCACCCATACCCACGGCGCACCGGCCACCATGCACCTGCGCCACTGGGGCCGGCAGGATGAGAACTACATCCGCCAGCTTCCCGCGCAACTGTCGCAACTGGCCGCGGATGCGGAGGCCGATGCCCGGCCGGCCCGCATCGGGGCCGCCAGCGAGGAATGCCACGGCGTGGCCGTCAACCGCGCCTTCGAGGATGGCTGGACCGACCCCACCGTGGGTGCGATCCGCATCGACGATGACCAGGGCAACGTGCGCGCCGTGGTGGTCAACTTCGCCTGCCACCCGGTGAACATGCACGGCGCCGGGCTGGTGAGCCCGGACTTTCCGGCATACGTTGAGGACACGATCCGCGAAGGGCTCGGCCACGATGTGCCCGTGCTCTTTCTCCAGGGCGCCCTTGGCGACATCAACCCGACCAACTTCGTACCCCGCGAGCCCAGCGAGCAGGCCGCCGCCGCCACCGGCCGCGCCGTCGGCGAGGCGGCCTTGGTGGCTCTGCGGGGCATCGAGCCGGCCGCGCCGAAGGTGCTCGCCGTCTGCGAGCACGAGGTCGCCGTGCCCTGCCAGCCGCTTCCGCCGCGCGCCGAACTCGAGGCCATGATTGCC
>PUMS01000440.1 GCA_003551485.1 Phycisphaeraceae bacterium
CGCGGCACCGCCCGCATGGGGGCGATGCAGGCCACAGCCCAGCGCCGTCGCCGACGCCCGCCTCGGCGCCGAAGGGCGGCTCATCGCCGCGGGCGAGGCTCATCGCCGTCATCGCCGCGCGCGGCGGGGCGGGCCGGACGGTGCTGAGCGTGGCCCTGGCCTGTCACTGGGCCGCGGGCGGGCGGCGCGTGGTGCTGGTCGATGCTGATCCGCGTGGCGGAGAGGCGGTGAACCTCAGCGGGCTCGGCCGCGGCCTGGGCACGCAGCCGGATCAGCCTGCCCGGACCCGTTACGGCTTCGATGTCCATGCCGGCCCGTGCGACCGGGCGAGCCTGTCACAACTGGCCGCCGGTCGCGATGTCCTGCTGCTCGACACCGGGCCGACTCCGCCGCAGCAATCCACCGCGATGCTCGCGGCGGACCGACATCTTGTGGTCCTCACCCCAAAGCCCATGGATATTGTGGAGACCTTCTCGCTCGTGCAGAACCTGGCGGGGCGTCGGCGAGGCATGGACCTGCGCATCGTCATCAATGAGTCACCCGGCGCCGCCGAAGCCGGGCGAATCTTCGAGCGGTTCCACGGCCTGTGCCGGCGATACCTGGCGATCGAGTGCCGATATGCCGGGGCGATCCGAGAGGACCATCACGTGGTGATGGCCAGCGAGGCCAACCGCTGCTTCCTTCATGACTATCCGCGCTGCCATGCCTCGGTCGACGTCAGACGCATCGCCGGCACGCTCATCAGCAGACGCCCGCGGGCCGGCCGTGGCCTGTGGCGCGCGGTGCTGACATGGTGGCGCCGGGGCGGGGAGGCCGGGTGCTGAGTTCGGTGTTTTGTTGCGGCACCTTTTTTGTCTTCAGATTGGGGTGATTACCCCATACACAATGCCGCACTCATTCTCTAGCATGGGCCGATGAATCATCGGGGGATGAAGTGATGGGGCCTGAGCGGGCCCGGCTTCAGCGACCCGGGGGCTTGCGGTGGGTGCCGCAGGTTCCGGGAGTTCTCGAGGTTCCGCGGCTACGTCAGCCGGGCGTGTTCGCCGTTTCGCCCGCACCATGATGAGGTCAACAGATGAACATGCTTGCATTGCGGATGCGCGAGGCTAAAGTAAAAGGTGAAGGCACCGGTCGGTGCCCTGGATGGACCCGCTAGCTCGAGCAATGGAGTGCTCCACCATTCAACCGCGCATCATCGCAACCTGCTTCTCGATCACGGCCTTCGTCGCAGCGCTGCTGATCGGCGCCATCTGGGCCGGCAACCCGATGCTGACCGTGCTCTACCGTGCGCTGATCGTGATGCTGGTGTGCTATCCCATCGGCCTGGTGGTCGGCGGCATTCTCCAGCGCGTGATCGAAGAAGACATCGAAGCCTACAGGCAGGCCCATCCGATCCCGGGCGAAGAGGATTCGCAGACACCTTCCGAAGAGACCGCGGATGACGGCCCAGCCGGCGCGGCCGGAGGAACCTGAACCTGACTTTCTCACCGACCGCCGCGGCAAACCGTTCACCACCGCCGCAGGCACTGGCAACCGGTCAAGGAGCAGACCATGGCACGAACACGCACGCTTCAGCTTCCCACCAACCGCAATACCACCCCCATCGCCGAGCTGTGGGAGGCCTACTGGCGGGACGGCTCCGAGCAGGCCCGCAACGACCTGATGGAGCACTACCTGCACCTGGTCAAGTACAACGCCGAGCGCATCCATTCCCGCCTGCCCGATGAGGTCGAGGTCGACGACCTGATGAGTGCCGGCCTGTTCGGCCTGATGGATGCCATCGACAGCTTCGACCCCAAGCGTGGCGTGAAGTTCGAGACCTTCTGCGCGCCGCGCATCCGCGGCGCCATCCTCGATGAGCTGCGATCGCTGGACTGGGTGCCTCGGCTGGTGCGGTCGCGATCGGGCATGGTCGAGCAGGCCCGCAAGAGCATCCAGATGCGCACCGGGAGCGTGCCCACCGAAGAGGAGGTGGCCAGGGAACTCAACCTCGATCCCGAGGAATACGAGAAGGTGCGCCGGGATGCCGGCACCGTCGGCGTGGTGTCGCTTTCGCGCAAGTGGTTCGAGACCGACTCGAACAAGGACGTGCGCGAGATCGACGTGCTCGAGGACGGCCGGCAGGTCAACCCCTTCGACGCCGCGCAGCGCGAGGATGTCAAGGAACTGATCACCCGCGGGCTCAGCCGCGCCGAGCGGCTGATCGTGATCCTCTACTACTACGAGCAGATGACGATGAAGGAGATTGGCGTGACGCTGGACCTGTCCGAATCCCGCGTCAGCCAGATGCACTCATCGATCCTCCAGCGCCTCAAGGCCCAGCTCCAGCACCGCGGCCGCGAACTGGCCGTCGAAGCGGGCTGACCCTCACCGACGAATTCGGGGGATGACCGTACCGTTCCCCTCAGCGCGAGCAACCGCTCACCCCACCGGCCCGGCCGAAACCGGGCCGGTGGTGTTTGCGCTGCGGCTGGTCAGGTGATGCTCACGCTGTGTCTGCCGCGGGCCGAGGTGTATATGGCGTCGAAGACCTTCTGCATGACCAGGCACTGCTCGAGGTTGCCCCGCGGGGCGTGGCCATCGTGGATCGCGGCGGCGAAGTCCTCGTAATGGGCGATCATGCCGTTGAACGAGTCATTGCCCCGCCACAGCGCCTCGCTGACCACGCCCTGCTGCCGGTCGGCCCGGTCCAGTTGCACCACGCTGTCCTTACCGCCCATCATGGTCATCGTCAGCGTGCCCTCGGTGCCGACGATCTGCCACTGCTGTTCGGTCCGCACGGGCATGAACTCGCCGCGTTCGAACACGATCGCCTCGCCGCCCTCGCAGCGGATCATGGCGGTGAAGTGGCTGTCGGCATCGGAGCAGGCAGCGACGCGGTCATCGTAGACCGGGGCGATGGGCCAGCACTGGGCCATGGCGGCAACCGGCTTCAGTTGCCAGTTGGTCAGCTCCATCATGTAATTGAAGTCGTAGATTCCCCAGTTGACCAGGATGCCGCCGCCGTTGAGAGCAAAACTCTGGCGCCACGGTGGGGGCGGGTTTCGCGGCGGGCCGCCGGCGGCCTTGGTGGCACGGATGCGAACCACGCGAATGGGGCCCAGGCCCCCCTCGGCAATGAACCGGCCCACGGCCTGCACGCTCGGTGCGTAGGTCACACGGCAGGAACCGCACGAGGCGATGCGCCCATCTTGCAGCGCCATGAAGCGCTCGATGGTCGTGGCGTGCAGCGCTGGGGGCTTCTCGAACAGCACGTGCCGGCCGAGCTTGAGCGCCTTCTGCACCACCGCGTCGCGCACACCGGTGGGCAGAGCCACGGCCACTGCATCGATGCGCTCATCGGCCAGCAGCTCATCGTCATCGACGTAGGTGGATGTCCTGGCGGCGGCCTCCTCACCCGCCTGCTGCTGGATGACGGCGGCCGCCTCGGCGCGGCGCGACTCGAGCAGATCGGCCACCGCAACCAGCTCGATCTGTTGCGGCAGCGCCAGCATCATCTTGAGATGGCCCTTGCCAATCACCCCGCAGCCGATCAGACCGAAACGGACAGGTCGCATGATAAAGGCTCCGTTGATATGCCCCGATGCCCCGGGTACCGCCCGGGCGCAATGGCGGGTCAGGATGGGGCGCCATCGTGGCAGATGCGCGGCCACATCGCCTTGTGATGGGTCAGCACCGATTCGGGATCGGGCGGGTTGATCACCTCGACCGACCAGCAGCCATCGTAGCCCTCATCGGCCAGCAGCCGGTACTGGCGCGACAGTGTTGCCAGCGCCTCCTGCTTCTCATCCACGGAAAAATGCACGTGCGCGACCCGACCCTTGATGTGCCGGTAGGCCTCATCCACATCCTCACCGTGGCGCAGGCAGTGCGACAGGTGCCAGTTGACCCACAGCGCGGCGGGGTAGCCGGCATGGAAGAGCACCTCGCCGATGTCCACCGCGCGGCAGTTCATGTGCGTCTCGATCGCCAGGCGAACGCCCGCGCCCGCGGCGTGCTCGGCCCCGCGGCCGTAGCAGTCGGCCAGGATGCGGTAGGCCGCCGCCCGCGCGCCGCCGCCACCGGCAGGCAGCGGGTCCCCGAAGACGCGAAGCAGTGGTATGCCCATCTCGGCGGCGAGGTCAATATAGCGATGCAGTTGGTCCAGCTCCTGCTGCCGCGCAGCGGCTTCGGGCTGGTTGAAGCGGGTGCCCGGTGAGAGGCAGCAGACAGGCAGGCCACCGTCGCGCAGGGTCTGGGCAAGCTGGCGACGTTCGTCGGCCGAAGCCGTCAACTCCACACCGTGGCCGTGGTTCCACTGCGGCCGCAGCTCGATGGCCTCATATCCATGGCGTTTGGCGGCATCGATCAACTGCCCAAGTGTCGCCGCCGGCCAGACCGAACTCATGAATGCAAGCTTCATCGAAATCCTCCCGCCGCGCCGTGATGGAGGGTTGGCGCGGCCGTTTGACGATCAACGCCGAGGCTGCTTGTTTGATTGCATGGGAATCGCGAAATGCCCAGGGCTATGGCATGTCGTCCCACTCCGCAGAACCCGGCGTCCTGCCCTGAAAATGGCTCCCTCTCCCACTGGGAGAGGGTTGGGGTGAGGGCAGATGCACGGCGATCGGTCCGAACCCTCCCTCACCCCCGGCCCCTCTCCCGGGGGGAGAGGGGAGTAAGAAGCGAGCGCCTTGCGGCGATTCCCATCACGGCGATGGCGGCGAGTCATCGGCCTCGGCCGGGTCGCTGCGCAGCAGGACCACCAGCGTGGCCCAGGGCCGGCCCGAGCGGGAGGTCAGCATCGGGCGCTCAGTGGAAAACAGCGTCTGCACGTGCCGCGGCAACGTCGGCGCGGCCGAGAGCAGATCGGCCGCATCGGGCACCAGTATCCCGGCTTTCGGCCGGGCCAGCCACTGCTCGACGGCCTCGGCCGAGCCCAGGATGGTGATCGGGTCGGTCCGGTTGGCGTAGAAGCGGAGCGTGGGGTCGTTGTAGCCGAATACGGCCATGGGCACATCGCGGCCGACGTGCTCATCGACCCCCGCGGCGATCACCGGCGCCGGCTTGAAGGCATCGAGCACCGGCAGCGCCCAGGTCGCCAGAAGCACCAGGATGGCGAGCATGCCCGCGATCATCGTCGCGGCCACGCTGCGAAGCTCACCGCGGCGAAGCAGCCACGCCGCGACCACCGTCAACAGCAGCAGCACCGCCGCCAGGGCCGTCACCGGCGGCGCCATCGCCGCCGCGAGGTTCGACCAGGACTGACCGAACCAGCCCCCGTAACCGGCGCCCCATACCAGCACGATCAGGCCCAGAGCGGCCAGGATGCCCGCGGGCGTGGTGAACCATGCGGTGCGTCGGACCCAGCGCCAGTCGGCATCATCAAGGCCGCGGCCGCGGTCCAGGCCGATCAGCCCCGCCACCGCCACGGCCATCACCGGCCAGACCGGCAGCACGTAGTGGGGCAGCCTGGTCACCACCAGCGTCATCAGGATGAAGGTGGGCAGGAACCAGCCGGCCAGCACAGCGCGGCGATGGCCCTCGCCCAGCCGGCCGCGCCACACGCTCCGCGCCGCCGCGGGGAAGAAGACCACCCACGGGGCAAAGCCCACTGCGATCACCGCCAGGTAGAAAGGCAGCAGGGCCACGTAGCCGACGATGTCGGCCCCGCCGTGGCCCTCCTGTGGACGGATCATCCGCTCGAAGACGTGGCGGCCCAGCCCCTCCTGCGCGAACTGCCCG
>PUMS01000434.1 GCA_003551485.1 Phycisphaeraceae bacterium
CCGCAGAGGCAGAGCCGCAGTGCTACAATACTGTATCGCTGCTGCGCGGCTTCATCAAAGCCACGCGCCGTCCGTTCAGGGTGTAGACCAGAGGCGAACATTACTTTCCCAAAGGTCAATATTGCAAGTCATTGCGTCTGCGTGCATCTGCGTTGCGTCTGCGTATGCGGTCATGCGTTCAGCATCCGGGCGATGGGCTGGTTCACCGTGAACTTGGCGCCGGGCCGTTTGATGATAACGAGTCTACGATGACAGCGGCAACCTCATCGATACCAGCGGCAGCGGCATCCCGGACGAGGCCGAGGGCCCGCCGCGCCAGCCGGACACCTCCGATGACTACATCGTGCAGGAGACCGAGTACAACGACGGCGGTCAGGCCCATCTCCGCACCGACAACGCCGGGATGGTGACCGAGACCGAGTTCGACGATCTCGGCCGCGGGATCGAGACCACCGAGGATGTCGGCGGGCTGGAGCCGGTGACCGAGCGGGTCTACGATGAGGGCGGCCGGCTGCACGAGCTGATCGCCGTGAACGCCCACGTTTTCTTTCTCATGAGCGTACCTCCTTCGGGCACCCGCATCTGCTGGTTTTTTGCTGTGGCCAAACAACGCTTCCACTGTGTGGAGAAGACGTTTCGGGGGGGGCTTACATAAATCATACTAATACATCGGCGTTGCCCTGTCCACCCAATTGGTCAGTGGTGGTGCGAAAAGCAAGTTAACGGCATCAGTAACAGAAAAAATGTCGGATGGAATCGCTCGGGCAACGGCGGTGTCAGCGCCGCTGCCCCGGCCACGCCTCAAGCCGGCCCTCTCTCAGGTGAAGGGACTCGCCGGGGCACACGATTGATCAACCGGGCGGGGGCGTTGGGGCCGGTCAGCGGATTTCGTAGGTGTTGGCTTCGCTGAACAGCGACTGGAGGTCGCCGCGGCCGCGGGTGGTGATGGCCTGTTCGATCTCCTTTTCAAGCAGTTGCTCGTAGCAGTCATCAGCCATGCGGTAGAACACGCCCATGGGCTCGGGGAAGCCCTGTTCGTGGCTGAGGCGCGACAGCAGGAACGCGAGGCTCTCATCGGTCTGGTCGTGGAACAGCAGGTCGTCTTCCTTGTAGCCGTCCTTGAGGCTGACCACCTCCGGCTTGCGCGCGCCGTTGAGCCGGATGCCCTTTTCGCTCTCGGCGCCGAAGATCAGGGGCTTGCCGTGCTCGAGGTAGAGCACGTTCTCCAGCCGGGCGTTCTTGTCCGTGGCGTAGTCGAAGGCCTTGTGGTTGAAAACGTTGCAGTCCTGGTAGATCTCGACGAACGCCGAGCCGCGGTGCTCGGCGGCCTGCTGGAGCACATCGCCGAGGTTGCGGTCGACGTCCACCGCGCGGGCTGCGAAGCTGGCCTCGGCCGAGAGGGCGAACGACAGCGGCGTCAGCGGCAGTTCCAGCGAGCCCATGGGGCTGGACTTGGTCTTCTTGCCCTCCTCGCTGGTGGGCGAATACTGGCCCTTGGTCAGGCCGTAGATGCGGTTGTTGAAAAGCAGCACCTTGGCGCCGACGTTGCGCCGCAGAAAGTGCAGCAGGTGGTTGCCGCCGATGGACAGGCCGTCGCCATCGCCGGTGACGATCCACACATCGAGTTCGGGGTTGGCCAGCTTCACCCCGGTGGCGACCGCGGGCGCGCGGCCGTGGATGGAGTGGAAGCCGTAGGTGTTCATGTAATAGGGAAAGCGGCTGGAGCAGCCGATGCCGGAGACGAAGACGGTCTTCTCCCGCCTTGCCCCCATGGCGGCCAGAACCTTCCGCATCTGGTTGAGAATGGCGTAGTCGCCGCAGCCCGGGCACCAGCGGACATCCTGGTCGGAAGCGAAGTCGGTGGGCTTGACGGTGGGCGGGGCAGCGGGCGCGGCGGAGGAACTGCTGGGGGACTTCTGGCTCTGAGGGGCCTTGGAGGCGCGGGACGCTTGGGGGGCAGGCATGACGTTGTGGGTCCTGTTTGACACGGCTTGGCGTCTTTCCCGGACGCGGCTTCGTCCTCCCGCCGCGCCCGACTTTCAACTCTTTTGAGACTCGCTCGGCACGGCCACCTGGTGATGGTAGGGGGCCAGCCATTCATGGTCGCCCCATCCACCGCTGAGCATCAGGTCGATGGCCTGTTGCAGTTCTTCCACGAGGAAGGGTTTGCCCTGGATCTTGTTCAGCCCGCGGGCATCGATCAGGAAGCGGGCACGCAGCAACAGCCGCAACTGACCGGTGTTGAGCTCGGGCACCAGCACCTTTCGGTAGCGGCGCAGAATCTGGTTGAGGTTGCGCGGCATGGGGTTGAGGTGGCGCAGGTGGATGAAGCCCACCGACTTGCCCGCCTCGTGGGCGCGCTCGACGGCGGTGAGGATCGCCCCGTAGGTGCCGCCCCAGCCCACCACCAGCAACTCGCCCGAGGGCGCGCCCACCGGCTCGAGGTCGGGAATGGCGTCGGCGACCTTCTCGACCTTCTTGAGCCGCAGTTCGGTCATTCGCTGATGGTTGTCGTCGTCGTAGCTGACGTTGCCGGTCAGATGCTGCTTTTCGATGCCGCCGATGCGGTGCTCGAAGCCGGGCGTGCCGGGCACGGCCCACGGCCTCACGAAGTTCTCATCGCGCTGGTAGGGCAGGAAGCGGTCGCCGTTGCTGGGGTGCACCACCTCGATCGGCTCGATCGCCTCGGCGTCGGGGATGCGCCACGGTTCAGCGCCGTTGGCCAGGTAGCCGTCGCTGAGCAGCACCACGGGCACCATGTGCTGCATGGCGATGCGGCAGGCCTCGATCATGCTGTCGAAGCAGTCGCCGGGCGAGCGCGGGGCGAGCAGGACCACGGGGCTGTCGCCGTTGCGTCCGAACATGGCCTGGAGCAGGTCCGACTGCTCGGTCTTGGTCGGCAGGCCGGTCGACGGTCCGCCGCGCTGCACGTTGACCACCACCAGGGGCAGTTCGGTCATCACCGCGAGGTTGATCGCCTCGCTCTTGAGCGCCAGGCCGGGTCCGGAGGTGCCGGTGACGCCGAGCTGACCGGCGAAGGCGGCGCCGATGGCGGCGCAGACGGCGGCGATCTCATCCTCGGCCTGGAAGGTGCGCACCCCGTGGTGGCGCAGGCCCGCGAGGTAGTGGAGGATGTCGCTGGCCGGCGTGATGGGATAGCTGCAATACACCAGGCGCTTGCCGCTGAGCGTGGCGGCGGTGATGGCGCCCATGGCGATGGCTTCGTTGCCGGTGAGCTTGCGGTAGCGGCCCGGCTCGACCGGAGCGCGGTCGATGTGGAACCGCACGGGGAACAATTCGGCGGTCTCACCGAAGAAGTAGCCGGCCTTGAGCGCGCCGATGTTGGCCTCGGCCACCTGCGGCAGCTTCTTCCTGCTGCCGAAGTAGTCCTGGATGTAGCCGATGGTGGTCTCCAGCGGCCGGTCGAACAGCCAGTAGATCAGCCCGAGGGCGTACATGTTGCGGCAGCGGCCGATCTCCTTGTTGCCCAGGCCGCTGTCGGCCAGGGCCTCGCTGTTGAGCCGCGTCATGGGCACGGGCGTGATCTTGTAGCGCTGCGTATAGCGCTCATCGTCGAGCGGGGTGTAGCCGTCGCTGTAGCCGGCCTTGCGGAGGTTGACCTTGGTGAACTCATCCTCGTTGACGATGACGATGCCGCGGGCGCGCACATCGTCGATGTGCGCCTTGAACGCGGCGGGGTTCATCGCCACCAGCGCGTCGACTTCATCGCCGGGGGTGTGGATGTCGGCGGCGGCGAAGTTGATCTGAAAGCCCGAGACACCCGCCACGGTCCCCGCCGGCGCGCGGATCTCTGCGGGGTAGTCGGGCAGGGTGGCCACGTCGTTGCCCACCACGGCCGAGGTGTCGGTGAACTGCGTGCCCGCGAGCTGCATCCCGTCGCCGGAGTCGCCGGCGAACCTGACGACCGCGGATCGAAGCTGCTGCGTGTTGATCTTTTCTTTCCTTTCAGGCACCCTCAACCATCCAGTCTGTGTTGGTCGCCCCCGTTCCCACGGAGTCTGTTGTTGTGCTGACCGCCCACCACTGCGGTCTTCCTGTATCCAATCTTAGCACCTCATCGGCTTATAGCAACGATCGGCCGCAGCCGGCGCAAGGTTCACCTTGAGCGCATGGGATCGCATTTAAAGACATTTTTGACTGGTGTCTGACGGCGCCGATTCCGGGTACCTTTCATGCGTCGTTGCAGCGGCCAACTCGCGCCGGCGAATCAACAAAGTCAACAAGGGCGCGATGCGCGCGACGGCCGGGCGCGCCACGGTCCGGCCGAGGGATGGACGCGGCGGGACTTGATCCGTGGCGGCAGGTGTCGAACAATGCAGCGGTCGGGACGACCCGCGACCTCGCGACCCGCCCGGTGCCGCGCCGCGACGTCCCCGGATCGCGCTGCGCTGCGCCCGCGTTGCCGGTTCCGAGGCCGGCCATCTGGCGGGATGCCAGGCGCCGCCCCCCGCGAACTGGTGCCAGTCACCCTCACCGCACGAGATGAGCCCCGTGTCCCACCGGCCCTCTGCCGTCGTTGTCTGCGCCTCGTCTGCCCTTCGCCCCGGCCGCGCCTGGCTGCCGAAGGGGCTTTGCATCCCGGTAGCTGCATCGCTGGCGATTCTGGCGATGATGGTGGTGGCCGGCGGTTGCAGCGATGAGCCGCCCCTGCGGGTCTACACCGCGCCGGCGTCGGACCTGCCGCGGGTTGAGCGGTCCGACCCCGACAGGCTGCCGGCCACCCCTCCGGAAACGTGGCAGCCGCTCTACAACCGGGGTACGCTGCTGGGCCGCTTCCGCGCCGGCGAGGGGCGCGAAGCGCCGGTGGTCGAGGTCACGCGCTTCGATGCCTATACGGGCACGATCCACGCCGACATCGAGCGGTGGCGCCGCCAGGACCTGGGACTTCGGGACTGGCAGATCAGCGAAGAGGACGCCCTCGCCGCGACGCGGCAGTTCGTGATCCCCGGCGGGCGGGTGGTGCTGTTCCACCTGCACGGCCAGCGCGACGACCTCGCCGCTGCTCGGGTGGATACGGTCGGCTGGACGTGGTTCTTCAAGGCCGTGGGTGAAAGCAGGCCCATCGAGGCCCTGCTGGAGGAGCTTGAGGGCTATACCCTTGCCATGCAACCGGTTATGCCCGACGACCCGTGGCTGGTGGCCGGCGAGCCGGCGAAACTGGAGCCGGCGGAGGCGGAGGCCGGTGCGCAGGCCGACCACTGGGGCCTGTGGCGCCACGAGGGCCAAAGCGACCTGGTCCTGCGGCTTCGGCCGATGGACCCGCGGCAGGTCGAGCTCGGTGCCGAGATGGCCCACCTGAGCGGGCTGATCGGGCGCGATGAAATGGATGCCGACGCCGCGGGCGAAGCCTTCGCGAAGCTGCTGCACGGGCAGGTGCTGGCGCTGGGAGGCGTTGAGCGGGGTAATGAAGTCGACGATGGCGCTACAGCGCTGCGAGCGCTGCTGCTGGAGGAGTCGCGCCAGCGCCTGTGGCTGGTGATCCTCCACGGGCCGGCCGAGGCCGTGAAAGAACATGCGGATGATCTGGTCCGCTGGCACGCCACGCTGACCGAGCGCCTCCGTGGCGGCCGCGCTCATCCCCATCGCCATCAGCATCGCCCCCCCGATCACCCCACTGCCCCCGGAAGCCCCGGCTCTCCCGGCTCCCCCGGCTCCCCCGGCTCCCCCGGCTCCCCCGGCTCCCCCGACTCCCCCGGC
>PUMS01000072.1 GCA_003551485.1 Phycisphaeraceae bacterium
CCCGGCCGCGCGTGCTAGACGGCCTGCTGCAAAGGGATGTACTTCAACGACCTGGCCCTGCTCGACACCACGTTGCGGCAAGGCGGTGCCCTCGACAACGCCGACACGACCCTCGCCGCTTACCGCAAGGCCCTGCTGGAAGCCGCCCGTGGAGGGATCGCCACTCGCCGCGAGTGGATCAACCAGACCGCGGACCGCAAGCCTTTTCCGCTTACCAGCGCACTGATGACGGGCTGCATCGACGCCGGCGATGACTACCAGCGTGCCATGCCCTACCCGGCCATCTACTGCGCCTACACGCGCGGGACGAGCAACGCCATCAACGCAATGGCCGCCCTCGAGCAACTGGTCTGGACGGGGCGGATGTCGCTGCGGGAACTGCTGTCAGCGGTCGACGCCGGCGATGAAGCGGTCAATCAACGTCTGCGGAGCTGTCCACGCTGGGGCAATGACGATGACCGGGCCGACCGGTGGGCCGCGGTGCTTGATGAGGCGCGCACCGCCGCGCTGCGGCAGGCTGCGGCCGAAGCGGGACTGCCGCCGATCCTCTGCTGCCACGTCGTGCGCAGTCTCCATCACGTGGACGGCCGCGGCATCGGGCCGACGCTCGATGGGCGGCGCAGCGCAGAGGCCGTGGCCGACAGCATCGGTGCCGTCTGCGGGGAAGCCGCGGCGGGTCCAACGGCCATGCTCAACAGCGTGCTGAAGCTCAACGCCGTGGCGGCCTACGCGGGCATCTACAACCTCAACCTCACCCTGGCGGGTGGCGCGCAGTCGTCACCGCCGGTACTGCGGGCGCTTTGTGAGGCGTTCTTCCACGACGGCGGGCAGGAGCTTCAGATCAACGTTTTGGATGCGCGCAAGCTCCAGGCCGCGATGGAGAGGCCCGCCGACTTCCAGGACCTGGTCGTCCGCATCGCCGGGCTCAACGCCAGGTTTGTGGAGCTCAGTGCGCTGGAACAGCAGGAGATCATCCGCCGGGCCGAGTACGCCGCGGGAAGTTAAGACGGCAAATCCCCCCGAAGACGCCCGGAGGCTCCGGGCGCCCGGCACCCGTGTGGGGGGCATCCAGACCTGTTCCGCTTTCGCACGCGAAGGGGACTGACATGCGGGAGCGTGTGGCACCGGGTTGCGCGCATGGCCGATGACGATGTCCTGTTGCCCGATGCCCAGCGCGGCCAGGTCGGCCCCGCATACCTTGGGGTACTGATCGACGGCATGGGGAAGCAGACCGACGGCGGCTGGACGGCGGGCGACCTGACCGGCGATCGCTGCGTGGGCCTTCGCGATGCCTCACAGGTGCTGGCCCGTTTCGGCGATGATCTCGAGCTGTCACCCACCGCCACGGTTACCGCCACCGCGATCCCGGAGCCCACCACGCTCGCCCTGCTGGCCGCCGCCGCGCCGCTTCGGTGGTTGCGGCGACGGCGCCCGCCGGTGGAAGGTTGAGGCGCGGCCGGGATTGCGTACTCTGCGGTCCTGTGATAGGTGTATCGAGGCTCAATTTCAATCCGCAGTCCCGGCCCCGATGATGGAGGATGCCGCATGACCAGCCCGCAGTCCGCGCCCACACCCACGCCCACGCCACAGGACTTCCGCTTTGTCCCCGATCTGGCCGCGCACATCGAGCCGCCGGCGGATGGCACGCTCAGCGTCACCGTACACCAGGATGAGCATGTCAAGATCGTGCTCTTCGGCTTCGCCAAGGGGCAGGAACTGAGCGAGCACACCGCGGCGGTGCCGGCGATCATGCATCAGTTGCGCGGCCGGGCGCGGTGGGTCATCGCCGGCAGCGAGCGCGAGGCCGGGCAGGGCGCCTGGTGTCACATGGCCGCCCACACGCCCCACACCGTCATCGCCGATGAGGCCTGCGTGATGCTGCTGGTGCTGCTCAAGAGCGCCCGAGCCGCCGGGTGATCGCTCCGGCCCCGGCCAAGCGCGGCAGCGCGGGCGCCGGGTGCCGGTGGGACGCTGCGTTGTGGTGCAGGCTTCCAGCCTGCCCTGAAATTCCGGCCCCCTCTCCCTCCGGGAGAGGGCTGGGGTGAGGGGAGACTCCCGGGGCAGCGTGCGAATCTGCCCTCACCCCCGACCCCTCTCCCGGGGGGAGAGGGGAGTGAGAGGCGTCCGCGCTTTTCATCCTCGTGGGTGATGCACCAGCCTCGTGACACACTGCCCTGAAGATTGCGCCGGGGAGCCGGTGACACGGAGCGCGGCCGTCTCGGCCGGATTCCGGCGCACGGAACCCGGAGTGGCCGAGACGGCCGCTCTCCATGCCACACCCGCGCCGGTGGCATCGCGTCGGGCCTGTAGAATGGGCGCCAGCCGTGTCGAGTCAGAACCTCCAACTCGCGGCGATCTTCCATCGCATGGCGCAGATCACTGAGATACTCGGTGGCGACCGGTTTCGCATCAACAGTTTCGAGCGCGCCTCGCGCGCGCTGGCGGAGCTGGCCGAGGATGTGGCAGCGATCGGGCCCGATGCCAAGGCGCTTCAGCGCATCGAGGGCATCGGTGAGGGTACAGCGCGGCGGATCGCCGAGTTTCTCGAAACCGGCCGCATCAAGGACCACGATGAGCTGACGGCGAAGGTCCCGTCCGGTCTCTTGAAGCTGCTGGACATCCAGGGCCTCGGGCCCAAGAAGGTGGCGGTGCTGTGGAAGGAGGCGGGCATCGAGGACCTGGCCTCGCTCAAGCGGAAGCTCGGGGGCAATGCCCTGGCCGACCTGCCCGGATTCGGAAGGAAGACGGTCGAGAACCTGCGAAAGAACCTGGCCTTCATCGAGCAGGCCGGGCAGCGCTACCGCCTCGGTGATGCCCTGCCCATGGCGGTGTGGATCGTCGAGCAGCTCCGCCCGGTCAGGGGTGTGGAGCAGATCAGCTACGCCGGCAGCCTCCGCCGCGGCCGCGAGACCATCGGCGACATCGACATCGTCGTGGCCTTCAAGGGCCGCGACCGCGCGGGTCTGATCGAGGCCTTCAAGGGCCTGGAGGTGGTCGACGAGGTACTCATGAGCGGCTCGACCAAGACCTCGGTGCGCACCGGCGATGGGATGCAGGTGGACCTGCGCATCGTCGAGCCGCAACAGTACGGCGCAGCGCTGATGTACTTCACCGGCTCGAAGGAACACAACGTTGAGCTTCGCGAGCGGGCACAAAAGATGGGCATGACGCTCAACGAGTATGCCCTGTCACGGGTGAAGGATGAGAAAGTGGTGGCCTCGAAGACGGAGCAGGAGATCTACAAGGCACTGAAGCTGGCGTGGATTCCACCCGAACTGCGCGAGGCGCGGGCCGAGATCGCACTTGCCGGGAAGGGCAGGCTTCCCACGCTCATCGAACTGGCCGACATCAGGTCCGAGCTGCATACCCACACCACGGCCAGCGATGGGCACTGGTCCATCGAGGAACTGGCCGCGTGTGCTGTCGAGCGCGGGTATCACACCGTGGCCATCACGGATCACTCGCGCAGCCAGGTCCAGGCCAACGGGTTGTCAGCCCAGCGGCTGGAGAAGCACATCGAGGCGGTGCGGAAGGTGGCGGCGAAGCTCAAGGGGCGCATCACCGTGCTGGCCGGCAGCGAGGTCGACATCCTGGCCGATGGCGCGCTGGACTACCCCAACAGCCTGCTCAAGCAGCTCGACATCATCGTCGCCTCGCCCCACGCCGCGCTGTCGCAGGAGCCGAAGAAGGCTACCGAACGGCTGCTCAAGGCGATCCACAACCCCTATGTGACCATGCTGGGCCACCCCACCGGGCGGCTGATCAACCGCCGCGAGGGGCTGAGCCCGGACATGAAGCGGGTCATCGCCGCCGCGGCCGAACGCGGCATCGCCCTCGAGCTCAACGCCAATGCCTGGCGCCTGGACGTGCGCGACAGCCACGCCCGCATGGCCATCGAGGCCGGTGTGAAGCTGTCGATCAACACCGATGCCCACGGCGCGCCCGACCTGGACCAGCTCATCTTCGGCATCCTCACTGCCCGCCGCGCCGGTGCCACGGCCCAGGACGTGATCAACTGCATGTCGCGCCAGGAACTGGCCCGCTGGCTGGCAGCGACACGGGGGTAAGGGGGGCCGCGTGCCCACGGCAT
Organism: Phycisphaeraceae bacterium; assembly: GCA_003551485.1. GTDB lineage: Bacteria > Planctomycetota > Phycisphaerae > Phycisphaerales > Phycisphaeraceae > B1Sed10-187. The sequence continues at coordinate 4,091 of PUMS01000072.1, forward strand.
CATCTCACGGCCGGCCCGCAGCGCTGTCCGTGCCGCCACTCGCAGCGCCACTTCTGCTATGGTGGCGGCCATGAAAGCCGTCATGCTCATGTTCGACAGCCTCAACCGTCACATGCTCGGCCCCTACGGCTGCGGGTGGACGCACACGCCCAACTTCCAGCGCCTCGCCGAGCGGACCGCCACGTTCGACCGGGCCTACTGCTGCTCGATGCCGTGCATGCCGGCGCGGCGGGAGATCCACACCGGCCGGCCCAACCTGCTCGAGTGCAACTGGGGTGCGATCCAGCCTTACGATGACTCGATGCCCGCCATGCTCGGCGCAGCAGGCGTGCAGACCCACCTGTGCTCGGACCACTACCACTACTGGGAAGAGAACGCGGCCAACTACCACGCCCAGTACCGCACGTGGGAGGCCTTCCGCGGGCAGGAAGGCGATGCATGGATCGGCCATGCCGGCCCCGTCCGGCCGCCGGAGAACATCAACCGCAAGGGCCGCGACCAGGACTGGATCAACCGCATGTTCATCCAGCGGGAGCAGCAGTGGTCGCTGGCACAGACGGTGACCGCGGGCATCGACTACCTCAAGCGCAACGCTGGTTTCGACCGCTGGTTCTGCCAGATCGAGTGCTTCGACCCGCACGAGCCGTGGTTCTCGCCGCGCTGCTACAAGGACATCTACGAAAGGCTGCGCGAATACGATGGCCCGCTGTTCGACTGGCCCGGCTACTGCGAGGTGACCGAGACGCCCGAGCAGGTCGAGGTTGCGCGCCACAATTACGCTGCGCTGCTGGCGATGTGCGATGCCTACCTGGGCAACGTGCTCGATACCTTCGACGAACTGGACCTGTGGCGCGACACGATGCTGATCGTCAACACCGACCACGGCTTCCTGCTCGGCGAGCACGGCTGGTGGGCCAAGAACACCCCGCCGTGGTGGGAGGAGCTTTCCCACATCCCCCTGTTCATCCACGACCCGCGCTGCCCGGGCGCGGCGGGGCAGCGGCGCTCGAGCTTCGTGCAGACCATCGACCTGGCGCCCACGCTGCTGGGCTACTTCGGCCTCGAGCCGACCGACGCCATGACCGGCGTGGACCTGGCGCCGGTGATCGCCGGTGACCGCGGCGGGCGAGAGGCGGGGCTGTTCGGCGGCTTCGGCCATTACGTGAGCGTGACCGATGGCCGCCACGTCTACATGCGGGCGCCGGTGCGCGAGGATGGCCGGCCGCTCAACGAATACGGCCTGACGGTGATGAACCTTCGGCCGCGAATGCAGCGGGGCGAGTCGGTGGACATCGAGATGGTCGATGGCTTCGCCTTCACCCACGGCCGGCCGACGATGCGCATCGCTGTGCCCCCCGGCCGGGGCAGACACGCCTTCGCCCGCGGCCACCTGCTCTACGACCTCGAGGCCGACCCCGCCCAGGAGCACCCGCTGACAGACCCGGCCCTGGAGCGCCGGATGCAGCAGATGCTCATCGAGCAGATGCGCCTGGTGGACGCCCCACCCGAGCAGTACGTGCGCCTGGGGCTGCAAGCGTAGGCCCGCGGCGGGCGGTCCCGTGGCCGGCGGGGTGGCCCTACAATCCTGCCATGCAGCAGCGAATGATCTCCATCCGTGGCGCCC
>PUMS01000397.1 GCA_003551485.1 Phycisphaeraceae bacterium
CCGCTCCATCGCGTCCGGCCACCCCGCTGGATGCCGCTGCGGGCCCGCACGGCGGGGGCGGGCCGGGCCGGGGCACAGCGGCCGCGGAGGGTGCAGGGGGTGATGACGATCTGGCTGCGCTGGCCGGGGCGGCCTCGCAGGATGAACCGCCCGCGGCGACGGATGCGGACCTGACGTCGCTGGACACCATCACCGCTGCCGGCCGCGGTGCCCGGGGCGTCCGCGGCCGGAGCGGGTCGCGCCGGCGCGGGGGCCGGGCGCGGGGGTCGGCAAGGTCGGTGGCCGTGGCGTGCGGGGTGATGCTGCTGCTGACCCTGCTCGTGCCCTGGGGCACGCGCATGGTCGAGGACCCGGACCGCGAGCGGGCCTACGCCCAGCCCGTCTTCTCGTGGAACCTTCTGGCCGATGGCGCGCCGATGTGGTGGGTATTCCTGATCGGTACCTGGCTGATCGGCCTGCTGGTGCTGATCTTCAGCGCCACGCTGGCCCACCTGCCCCGGGCGGTGGCGTTTCTTTCCTGCGGCGGGGCGGGTCTGCTGCTGGCCATGGGCCTTGCCCTGGCCGGACTGGATCGGGTGGACCTGGTCCTGCCCACCGCGCAGACGGTGTGGGTGGTGGTTTCGGTGGTGTGGCTGCTGTCGGTGGTCGCCGCGCTGACCGGGCTGCACCTGCGCGGCCACCTCGGCCGCGGGCCGGGCACCCGCGCGGCGGTGGCGGTGACCTGCGGGCTGATGGGCGCGCTGACGGCGGCGCTGCTGATCGGCGGGGTGGTGGCGTTCGCGGGGGTGAGCGGGCCGGGCGGGGCGTTGACCTTGTGGTTCCTGGGCGGTGCGCTGGTGGCGGCGCTGTTGATCGTGGCGGCGGTGCTGGCCGAGCTGGATGCCAGCGCCCGGCGCGGCCACTACGTGGCACAGTCGCTGCTGTGCGCGTACCTGGGCGTGGTGGGCCTGGTGCTGTGGCTGATGATCGGGGCGGTGCTGGACCGCGGCGAAGGCACGGCGATCCTGCCGCTGCTCAATTACATCACCTTCAGCGTCGGGGCGTGCCTGGCGCTGGTGACGGTGGGGACGGTGACGCTCGTGGTGGACCTTTCGCGCGGCGAGCCGCTGGAGCCGCCCACGCGCGGCGCGGGCGCTTCGGGTGTCGAGGCCAAGCTGCGCGAGGTGCAGCAGATGTACCGCCAGGGCACGATCAACCACGAGGAGTACCAGCAGTTGCGCCAGCGCATCCTCACGCGGGTGTGACGTGCCGCCCCCCGCCGCGCCGGTTCAGATGGCAAGACAGTGGAGTCCTGACGATGATGCGAACGGTACTTTGCAGCGCCATGGCCTGTCTGATGGTGCTTTGGGTTCTGCTGGCCGCCGCCGGCTGCGAGCGGGACATCTATGACACGGATGTGACGGTGGTGGACCTCGAGCAGATGCGCCGGTACCAGCAGGAAGCCGTCGCCGATGCGCGCGTACGCATCGTGGATGTGCGCCAGCCCGAGCAGTTCCGCCGCGCCCACATCCCCGGCGCGGTCAACATCCCCCTGCCGCAGATCAGCCGCGGTCACGAGTTGCTGGCCGGTGCGCGTCGGGTGGTGTTCTACTCGGCCACGGGCACCGATTACCTGTCGCGTGCCGCGGCCAAGAAGGCGATGCGGCAGCGCCAGCGCGGCGCGGTCGAGTTCCGCGGCGGCCTCGAGGCCTGGGCCGAGGCCGGCCTGCCCCTGGCCGGCGAAGAAGCCCAACAGATCGAAACCGACCCCGCCCCGCCCCCGGAATCCCCGCAATCCCCGCAATCCCCGCAATCCCCGGAACCCCCGCAAGCGCCACCCCCGCAAGCGCCGCAGACCCCGGATGAGGACTGATCGCCCGGTCGCACCCCGCGATGGCCGCCGGTGGCGAGCGGCGGCGGTGGCGGATACAACGTGGGTATGGGGCGAGCGAAGAAGAAGCTGGAACTGGATGAAGACGCCACCGGCTGGCGCGAGATGGCCTGGATGGTGGGCCTGTGCGTGCTGCTGGTGGCGGCGATGGGCGTGGTGGCCTGGTACGTGGTCGAGCCGGCGCCGCCGCGGCGGGTGACGATCGCGGCCGGGCCGTCGGATGGGGCCTATTACGCCTTCGCCCAGCGCTACGCGGCCCATTTCGCGGAAAAGGGCATCGAACTGGAGGTGCTCGAGACCGCCGGCACGCCCGACAACATCGCCCGCCTGCTGGCCGATGAGCCCGAGGCCGACCTCGCCATCGTGCAGGCGGGGGTGGCCGCACCCGAGCAGGCGCGGCGGCTGGAGGCGCTGGTGCGGGTGGGGCTGGAGCCGATATGGCTGTTTCACCGGGCCGACCTCGAGCTCGACCGGCTGACCGACCTTCGCGGCCGGCGGATCGCGGTGGGCCTGGAGGACTCGGGCACGCGCTTTGCCGCGAAGCAGTGGCTGACCCTGGCGGGCATCGACCCGCAGGCCGACGGCACCGAGTTCATCACCGCGGGCAACACCGAAAGCAAGCAACTGCTCGATGCCGGTGAGATCGATGCGGCCATCATCGTGCTCTCGCCCAAGGCGCCGCTGATCGAGACGATGGTGCGCAACCCGCGGCTTGCGCTGCACGATGTGCGCGATGCGCGGGCGTTTGCCCGCCACCTGACGCACATGACGCCGGTGACGTTCCTGGCCGGGGTGATCGACTTTCCCTCACAGCTCCCGCCGCGCGATACCCGCCTGCTGGCCAACTCGGCGCTGATCGTGGGCGGGCCGGGGCTGCACGATGGCATCGTGCAACTGGCCATCGATGCGGCCAAGGAGGTGCACGCCGAGGCCGACCTGCTGGGCGATCCGGGCCGCTTCCCCGACCGGCCGGTGGGTGACATCCCCACGGGCGCGTTCGCCGAGCACTACCTGCGCCACGGCCCCAACTGGCTTCAGCGCCAGCTCCCGTTCTGGGCCGCCACGCTGGTGGCACGGGCGTGGATCGTGGTGCTGCCGATGCTGACGCTGGCCATCCCCCTGTTCCGGATGCTGCCACCGGTCTACAACTGGCGCATCCGGGCACGGGTGTACCGCTGGTACAAGCGCATCCGCCGGCTGGATGACCGCGCGGAGACGATGGAGGATGTCGAGCAGTTGAAGCTGGTTCAGGAAGAGCTGGCGGCGATCGAGCAGGAGGTGCGCCAGGTGCGCGTGCCCCTTTCCTACATGGACCAGTACTACGACCTGCGCCTGCACCTTCGCATGGTCCGCACCCGCATCGACGACCGCATCACCCGCGTGAGCAAGGGTGGGGGTGGCGAGGGGAATGGCGCAGGGCATGGCGAGGGTGATGGTGATGGTGGTGAGACTGAAGCCGCAGAAGGCCGCCGCACGGCGGCCGTGCCCGGCGCATGAAGGCGCGGCGGACATGCGCCAACGCGGTTCCGCCGACCTGACCGGACCGTCCACCGCGGCCCACGAGAACCCGGAGGACCGGCAATGGCACACCATGCCAAGGCAACCGCGCTGTACCTGGCCGTGATCGCAGCGGCGGCTTGCCTCTTCGCTTCCCTCGATGCCTCCGCTGCCCCCGGCGCCACCGTGGCAGCGGATGATGCCGAGCCCTCGTGGCACCACGATGTGGAGCTGACACTGCGCCCCGCTGCGGCGCCCAGCCCGGCCCTGCGCTACCGGCTGCTGCCGCCCGCCATCGACCGCCGGCCGGGCAACGCCGCCGAGTTCTACCTGGAGGCCGCAGCGCTGTTGGAGGAGATAGACCGGGCGACGCAGCGCGCGATCAACAGGGTGTTCGATATGCCGATCGAGCAGCTTCGTGCCGACACGCCGCACGGGATCATCGAGCCGTTTGAACCTGCGCTGCAGAAGGTCGCGGAGGGGGCGCGGCGGGACCATTGCATATGGGAGTTGCCCACCCGCTCTGATGGCATCCATGTCGAAAAGCCGGAGTTGCGGCATATCTCCAAGATAAGGGTGGCACTGCAGTTGCGCTCGCGGCTGGCGCTGGTCGAAGGCCGATTCGATGATGCCTGGCACGACTACCAGACGCTGATGGCACTTTCCCGTCACATGACCCAGGGCCGCTCGACATCGCGCGCCTTTCCAGCGCTCGGCGGGGTCAGTGCTGTGTTGCGGCAGATCGAAGATGCCATCCAGCAGCCCCAGGCGCCCAACCTCTACTGGGCACTGTCGACCCTGCCCGAATCATTGCTCGATGCGCGAACTGCGTTCGAATTCGAGGAGGGGCGCCTGTGGTGGGAACTGGCCGGACCGCAGCGCGGTGATGCGCTTCTGCGCGATGAACTCGATGTTGAAGGGTTCATCCGGTTCATCACAGCGCCGGGCGGACTGCGGGACGATGACGCCGATGTGCCCCTCCGTGATGTTGAGAGGACGATGGCGCTGACATTCCTCACGATCAAGTATCCCCGGGCCCGGCAGTGGCTGATCGCTCAGGGCGTGGATGAGGCCGACATCGATGCCATGGCCGTGCACCGGGTCGTGATGCGCTATTATGTCGAGGGTCATACCGCGGCAGACCATTCGCTTCTCAAATGGGGGTTGCTGCCCCGGGGCGAAGCCGCCGATCATCTTCACAGCGGGATGATTCAAGAGGTGGAAGGTCGGTTACATCGTGAGGATCCGCTCATGCTGTTTCCGCACGCAGGTCGTATCAGATTCGGTTACCGCCGCGCTTCGGACATGATCAGCCGTCGCATCGCCATGCTGCGCATCATCGAGGCCATCCGCATGTACATCGCCGAGCATGGCACCGCCCCGGATACGCTCGCGGACATCACGGCCGTGCCCGTGCCGGCCGACCCCAGCACCGGCGAGCCGTTCCGTTACGAGCGGAATGGCAACACCGTGATCATCGCCTCCGCCCCCGATGGGGAGGATGCCCCGTACATTCCTGGTTTTCGCTTCACGCTGCATTTCGAGAACTGAGGCACCTGACACGGCCCAGACGCCTCAACACGGAGCGCTCACATGCATCGAGCCTTCCATCTTCTCGCCGCCGTCATCGTTGCCTCGAACGGCGTGACAGCGTTCGCGGATGACCCCATCGAGCGCCCATCGCATGAACGCGATGCCCGGACCATCGCGCCGCTGCTGGATGATGCCACCTTTCTGGTCCTGCGGGTGGACGTGGACCGCCTCGACCTCGAAGCCGCCATGCGCTGGCTCGATGCCGTCACCTCCGATGAACCGCCTCATGAACTCAAGGCCGCCGTGGAGCCGCTACTTCCGCTGCACCGGCTGTTGGATGAAAGCGGCATCGGACAGGTATACGTGCTGTTGAGCATGCTCCACCTCGATGCGGCCGGTTGGCGGCCGGCTCCCATCGTGGCCATGCCCATCAGCGATGAGCAGGCGGTGCGCGACATCAAGCCGTTGTGGGATGCGCTTGGCAGCGTCTTTACACCCGAGTGGGAACGGTACGCCGTCCGGTCGATGCACGGCCTGCTGGTCATCGCTCCACCGCGGGCACTGGACCACTTCGAAGGCCGGAATGGTGCATCCCGCCCCGAGCTCAGCCGCGCGTTCGAGCTGGCCGGGCCGGCGCCGGTGAACGTGGCGCTGATGGTGCCCGAATACTTCCGCCGCGCTGTCGACCAGGTCCAGCCTGAACTCCCGGAAGACTTTGGCGGCGGGCCAAGCCGGGTGCTGACCGATGGCGTGCGCATGATGGGTCTGGGAGTGGAACTGCCACCTCAGCCGCGGCTGGAG
>PUMS01000428.1 GCA_003551485.1 Phycisphaeraceae bacterium
CCGGCCACGGCGTTGGTCTCCCCGACGCTGACGCCGTGAATCAGCAGCGTGGGCCGGCCATCGGGCGGATCGATGCGGCAGAGGCCGAACCGCGCCGCCCGGTCGCCCGGCCGGCGGTGGCCGGCGTTGTCCCTGTCCGCCTCGCGCAGCCTTCGCCACAACGCGCGCAGCGCCAGCCACGGGCTGGCGGCGATGGCGGCCGAAGCGTAGGCAAGGTCGATCAGCAGGCCCATCATTCGGATTCTACGGTGGCGCGGCGAATCGGGTTGGGCGGTGGGATGGGGGGCAGTTGCGGGCTTCGGCCGCGGATGATTTCTCTATAATCGCCCCTATGCAGACCACCGCGACGATTCTCGATGGCCGGGCCGTGGCCGCGAAGGTGATGGAGCAGGCCGCCGCCCGCGTGGCGGCGATCCAGGGAGCCACGGGCATCACGCCCGGGCTGGCGACCGTGCTGGTTGGGGCCGATCCGGCCAGCGTCACCTACACCCGGATGAAGCGCAAGCGGGCCGAGGCCGCGGGTATGAAGTCGGTGCGCATCGAACTGCCCGACACCGCCGGCACCGATGACGTGCTCGAGACCATCGACCGGCTCAACCGCGATGAGCACATCCACGGCATCCTGCTCCAGCACCCGGTGCCGAAGCAGGTGGATGAACGCCGCGCCTTCGATGCCATCCGGCCGCAGAAGGATGTCGATGGCGTGACCACCGCCAGCTTCGGGGCGATGGCCTTCGGCGGTGAGGGCTTCGCCTCCTGCACGCCGGGCGGCATCATGACGCTGCTGGGCCATTACGGGATCGATCCGCTGGGCAGGCGGGCCGTGGTGATCGGCCGCAGCCCCATCCTGGGCAAGCCCATGGCCATGCTGCTGCTGGCGGCCCACGCGACGGTGACGATCTGCCACAGCCGCACCCGCGACCTGCCGGAGGTGGTGCGCGAGGCGGACCTGCTGGTGGCTGCTGTGGGCCGGCCGCGCTTCGTCCAGGGCGACTGGATTCGGCCCGGTGCGGTGGTGGTGGATGCCGGGTACAACGAGGGCAACATCGGCGATGTGGACTACGATGCCTGCGCGGCGAAGGCGGGCTGGATCACCCCCGTACCCGGCGGCGTGGGCCCGATGACCATCGCCACGCTCATCAGCCAGACGGCCACCGCCGCGGCACGCCAGCTCGACGTGAGCCTGGACGACTGACCCCCCCGCCCCCGCCCCCCGGCCCGCCTCGTGCCCGTTGCCCCATGACGCAGTTCAACGCCCCCACCTACGACATCGCCCGGCCCACGGGCCAGTGCGCCTTCACCGGCCGCGCGCTGGAGCCGGGTGAGGCCTACATGGCCACGCTGATCGAGTTCGACCCGGCCGAAGAGGCGCCCCCGGCCGCCTCCCCCGTCGAGGAAGAAGCGTCCGATGCGGGCGACCAGACCGAACGCCGCGGCAAGCCCCCCGCCAGCGCAGCAGCCGGCCTGGGCCTGAAGCGCCTGGATGTCTCGATGCAGGCCTGGCAGGCGGGCAACCGGCCGCAGCGGATGTTCGGCTACTGGAAGGCCACCGTGCCCGAGCCCAACCAGAAGAAGCGCCTGTTCGTGGATGACTCGGTGCTGATGAGCCTGTTCCATCGCCTCGCCGACACCGAGCAGCCCCAGCGCCTCGCCTTCCGCTTCGTGCTGGGCCTGATCCTCATGCGAAAGAAGCTGCTCCAGTACGAAGGCAGCGAACGCCGCAGCGTCAGCCCGCAGACCGCCGCCGCAGCGCAGGGCACGCAGGCCGACGAGGCCGACGAGGCCACCGCCGAATACTGGCTGTTGAAGGTGCGCGGCCAGGATGAGCGGGCGGAACTGCTCAACCCCCAGCTCGATGAGCAGCGCATCCGCGAGGTGACCGAACAACTCGGCGAGGTGCTGGAGGCCGAACTGTGACCGGCAATGCCCCCGAGCCGCGCCGCGCGTGCTCTGACTCCCCTCCACCCCTTCCGGGGGCGGGAGAGGGGCCGGGGGTGAGGGAGGGTTCGCAAAAAAGGTTCCTGACACCTTTTCTGTGTCTGGTCGCGGCGCTTGTGGTGCTGCCGGCCTGCCGGCCGCCGGCGCCGTTGACGCCGCTGCCGTGGGATGTCATTCCGCCGCCGGCGCGGATGCCCACCTACGAAGAACTCGCCCATCGCCACAACCGCCACGTCGAGCACCTCGAGCGCCTCTGGAGCCGGGCCACCATCACCGTGCGGTGGCGCGAGAACGGCCGGCAGCGGTGGGAGCAGGCCGACAGCAGCAACGTCATCCTCGACCTGCCCCATCGCGTGGCCGTGGCCATCGGCTCATCGGCGCCGGGTGTAGGCACGATCATGTGGCTGGGGTCGGATGAGGACCGCTACTGGCTCTTCGATCTCTACAACGACAAGACCCTTTATTGGGGCCACCACGAGACCGTGGGGATGCCGGGCACGAAGCAACTGGCCATCCCCGTGCACCCGCGCGACCTGCCGCGGCTGCTGGGCGTGCTGAAGATCGACGCCGATACGCCCGGCCGGGTCAACTGGGACCCGGTCTGGGGCGGGTACGTGCTCGAGCCCTGGCACGGCCGCTACCGGGTGGTGGTCGACCGCGAGCGGGCCCTGCCGCTGCGGGTGGACCTGCTTGACGCCGAGGGCTGGAGCGTGCTCCAGGCCCTGCTGACCTCGCCCCGATCCCTCGACATGGCCGGCCTTGAACCGTGGGAACATCCCACCATCGCCACGCGGGTCGACATCGCCGTCATCGGCAGCGACGATGAGCTGATCCTTCAGCTTCGCGGCGTGGACCCCACCCCGGGCCCGCGGCGCCTCAATCCCGCGCAATTCGACCTGGAGACGCTCATGCGGCAGTTCCGCCCCGACGAGGTCATCCAACTCGATGAGCCGGTGCAATAGCCGCCGGGGCCCGCTTCGCCTCGCCGCCGCATCGGATCGGCCTGTGGTATCATGGCGGGGCTCGGCGGTGGTCGCCGAGGTGTTTTTCCCTATTTGGAGTGTCTACTGTGAGTGTTTCGAGTCCGTCCGTGGCCGTTGTCGGCGTCACCGGCGCCGTGGGGCAGGAGTTCCTGCGGGTGCTGGAGCAGCGCCAGTTCCCCTTCAGCCGGCTTCGCATGCTGGCCAGCAAGCGCAGCGCGGGGCGGACCGTCACCTTCAAGGGCACGGATTACACCGTCGAGGAGCTGACCGAGGACAGCTTCAAGGGCATCGACCTGGCCCTGTTCAGCGCCGGCGGCTCGATCAGCAAGAAGTTCGCCCCCATCGCCTCCGAGGCCGGCGCCACGGTCGTGGACAACTCCTCGGCCTTCCGCATGGCCGAGGGCGTGCCGCTGGTGGTGCCCGAGGTCAACCCCGAGGCCGTGGAGGGCATCGAGCCCGGCCGCGGCGGGATCATCGCCAACCCCAACTGCTCGACGATCATCATGCTCGTGCCCGTTACGCCCCTGCACCGCCGGGCGGGCGTGAAGCGGATGATCGTCTCGACCTACCAGGCGGCCAGCGGGGCTGGGGCCGCGGCGATGGCCGAGCTCGAGCAGCAGACGCGCCAGGTGCTTGCGGGCGAGCCGCCCACCTGCGACATCTTTCCGATCCAGTACGCGTTCAACCTCTTCAGCCACAACTCCGAGGTCGGGCCCGAGGGCTACAACACCGAGGAGATGAAGATGGTGCACGAGACGCACAAGATCTGGAACCAGCCCGAGGGCCGGCGGACGGCCATCGCCGCCACGTGCATCCGCGTGCCGGTGATGCGGGCCCACGCCGAGTCGATCAGCCTCGAGTTCGAAAGCCCCCTGGCCGAGGATGAGGCGCGCCAGGTCCTGGCCGGGGCACCCGGCGTGAGCCTGATCGACGACCGCCAGGCCAACCGCTTCCCCACCCCGCTCGATGCCACGGGCAACGATGACGTCTACGTCGGCCGCATCCGCAACGACATCAGCCTCGATGGTACCGGCCGCGGGCTGAACATCTTCGTCTGCGGCGACCAGATCCGAAAGGGCGCTGCCCTCAACGCCGTGCAGATCGCCGAACTGCTGCTTTGAGGGCCGACGGCCCCGGCAGGGCTTCACGCGGCGGCGGAGGTGTCCTGCGAGGTGATGGCCTGGCGCAGGCGTGCGACGAAGTGGTGGATGTGAATGGGCAGGGCGTCCTGGGCGATCCAGCGGTTGGTCTCGGCGCGGCCTTCGAGGCCCAGGTGGCCCTTGTTGGACAACACAAGCGTCGGCAGGGCGGACACGCCGGCGTTCTGCTCGGCGGCGATGAGCATCTCACTGAGGCGCTGACGTTCGCGCACGTTGGCCAGGTGGACCACGGCCACGTTGGGGGTGGCCTCCTCATCGGGGTCGCGCACCTGCTGGAGGAAGAGGTTCAGCGCATCGGTCCGGGGCCGGGTGGCGACAAACAGCGGGCGGATGGGCACGCCGCAGCGCTGCATCAGTTCCTGGCGCACCTGTGTCCAGCCGCCGCCGGTGTCGGCGTTGAGCAGGGCGATCTTCATGTCGGTTGTCTGTTCATACGCAGCAGCCACGACCTGCTCGATGGCATCATCGTCGAGGTTGAGCAGCGCCAGCAGATCGTCGGTGGGGTAGATCATCAGGTTGCCGCTGCTGCCCAGCAACAGGGCGTGAGCGTAACGGTTGGCCAGGCCCAGCGTGGCCACCTGCGCCAGGTCGCGCGGCGCCTGGCCGCGGATGCTGCCGGCGGTGAGGTGGTGGAAGACGATGGGGTTGACCAGGCTGGTGGGAAACTTCCAGGTGTGCAGCAGCCGGTCCATGACGTCGGCGTGGTTGAGCAGCAGCATCCGCGACTCGATGCGCTCCAGGCTCATGCCCAGGTGGCGGGCATTGCGGCAGACGCGGTCGTAGTCGACGCCGAACCGCTCATGCAGCACCAGGCGGCCGGCATCGTGAAGCAGGCCCATGGTGAAGGCCGAGTCGGTGTCGCAGCTCTCGGCGGCGGCGGCCAGGCCCGCGGCGATCAGGCCGCAGCCGATGGCGTGCTCCCAGAACAGGCGGATGTCCATGTACGGGCCAAGGTCCACCGCGCTGAAGTGCTCGATGACGCCGATGTTGAGCACCGCCTGGCGCAGTTGTTTGAGCCCGATTCGAAGGATCGCGTTGCGGACCGAATCCACCGGCTCGCCCCGGCTGTAGGCGGCGCTGTTGGCCAGCTTCAGCAGCTTCAGCGCGATGGCGTGGTCGCGGCCGACGGCGCGGACGATCTGGTCGATGGTGCAGCGCGGGTTGGCGGTGAGCTTGAGCATGACCGCGACGGTGGGCGAGAAGGCGCGCAGCTCCTCGGTGGCATCGATGCGCTCCTTGATCTGCGAGCGGGTCATGATCGGCTTGAGCTGCTCGAAGTTGTCCGGCAACGGCTCATCCTCGAGGGCCACCTCTTCGCCACCGGCCGCTGCGCCGGCCGCGGCATCGGGAACGGGTGCTGCGGGCGCAACGGCCTCGGGCGCCGACTTGGGGTTCCTGCCCTGCCCGGACGCCTGTCCGCCCGCCTCCGGCGCGCCTCCGACGCCCGTGCCCGGGTCCGCATCCGTCTCTGCGGATGGACGCTCAGGTGCGGGGGTACCTCCTGTGGCGCTTCGCGGGGCACTTGCGGCGCCGGGCGCACTTGCTGGGGCACCCAGTTGAGCGGCGATCTTGTCGTGGAGGTCCTTGAGGGAGAACTGGCTCTTGAGCAGGTAGCC
>PUMS01000424.1 GCA_003551485.1 Phycisphaeraceae bacterium
AACTCGGTGGGGTTGAACTCGTAGCGGCCCTGCTCGAGCAGCAGCGCCAGCCGCACGGCGTTGCCGGCCTCATCGGCGTGCATCGGCCGGTCATCGAGCCCCGCGGCCTGGCGCCACAGCACCGCGGCCGCGAGGGCCGCAATCACCAGGCCCAGCACGATGGCCCTGCTCACCTTGCCCAGACTTCCACCTCCGTGAAGTGGTTGAAGTCATCGAGCGTGTTGCCCGCGCTCTGGATGCGAACGTGGCGGGCACGCACGCCGCCGGCATCGACCAGTTTGCCCTCGTGGTTGGACACGAACTGGTAGTCTTCACCCACACCGTGGCCGCTGCTGTTGTCGTGGTCGTTGTTGAACAGCGTGGTGACGTCTTCTTCGAACTTGGGGTCGTTGGACACCTGCACGATCACGGCGCGGTAGACGATCGGCTGATCGTGGCGCTGCCAGAAGACGATGGCGTAGATGTCGTACTCTTTCGCGAGATCGACCTGCACCCACTGCGCGCCGAAGCCCAGCTCGACGTAATCGCCGTCGCGGGCACCCTTCTCCCCGTTGGTCACCAGGTCCAGTGAGCCGATGATGGGAAACGGGTCGCTCGATGTCACCGGCTTGCCCCGCGCGACGTTACGTACGCCAGCAGGTGCAAGAAAGGCGGGCCGCCGCTCGGGAGCGTCTTCCTCGAGTCGTAGCCCGGCGCGCATCAGATGCGCGGGGGTGCCGAGGAAGGCCGGCTCGGGCAGTTCGATGGGCAGCGGCACGCGTTCGACCTCGGCCTCGACCTCGGCCTCTGCCCTGGCATCGACGAGCGGGGCATCCCCGCCCGCTTCGGCCGTACCATCGCCCGGTTGACCTGTGCTGGCATCGACGAGCGGGGCATCCCCGTCCGCTTCGGCCGTACCATCGCCCGGTTCACCTGTGCTGGCATCGACGAGCGGGGCATCCTCGTCCGCTTCGGCCGCACCATCGCCCGGTTCAACATCCTGGCGGCCGCAGCCGGCGGCCATCGACAGCATCAGCGCCCCGATGCACACGCACGCCCATGGCGCTGCCACACCCATTGTCCTGTCAGTCATCACGAATCTCCTTTGTCGTTGAATCGGCGCCACCACGACTCGTGGTGGTACCGCGCCCAGGCCGCGGCCACACGCGGCCGAAACATCGACCGCCATGCTCCGGCCTTGGCCACCAGCATGATGTAAAGATGAACCACCACCGCCGCCACCAGCAGCAAACCGGCGTAGCGGTGAACCTCGATCAGCATCGCCTGACCCCGATAGCCAAACCACGGCTGCACCGAAAGCAGGATCGTCAGCATCGTCGCCGCGCCCAGCGTCAGGGCGGTCCAGAAAAACAGCTTCTGCCCCGCATCGAACCGCCCGGCGGTGACCTGCCGGTCCTCCCGCCGCAGGTAGCCGCCCAGGCCGTTGGAAAGCCAGTGGCGATCGTGGGCGGCGAACACGTTCTCACCCGCCCAGCGAAGCGCCGCCAGCGCCAGGACCGCGGCGAACACCGACCCGGCACCCACGTGAACCAGCAGCATCCACCCCCCAAGCTCACCGGCAAACCACTCCGCGCCCAGCGCCGTCACCGCCAGCATGAGAAAGCTCAGCGCCAGCACACCGTGCATCACGCGCTCCAGCAGGCTCAGCCGCGCAACCGTGCCCATCGAGGCCTCATCCACACCATCGGGCACGCGCTTGGGGCCGAACCACAACAGATGCACCGCCGCAGCAAGCGCGATCGCCGCCAGCAGAATGACCGACACGGTGTTGAACATGCCTTGCAGAGCCTCGTTTCCATCTACTCACGATGCCTCGCGGCCGGTTGCCCTTACCGCACAGCGCCCATCGCGATGCCCGGTTGCCCGCGCTCTCGATCACAAGCCCCCTGGCCCATCCCCTCCCCTGCCCTTCCCATCCGCCACAGCGCCCAGGGCCACCCCCAGTCCCGCCAAACCGTAGCGCAGCAGCACCAGCAGCACCACGCCGGTGCAGAGCAGCAGCAGCGCCTTGAACGCCGGCCGCCCGGCAAACGCCACCGCCCAGGCCCGTGCCAACACAGGGTCAGCGCCCTGAAGCTCGTACATCTGCTCCACCGGCTTCGGCCGCGCATGCGGTCCGGAGGCGGCGGTGACCATGCCGAAGTAGAACGGCGCATCGCTGGCATGGCAGTCATCGCAGCCGCGGGCACCCAGCGACTGCACCGCCGGCCGCACATCGTGGCCCATCGGCCACAGGTAGGGCGCGGCGGCCTCGTGGGCGACGGCCTCCAGCGCATCACCGCTGAGGCGGTGGAGCATGCCCTCGCGCACGTAGATCGGCTCGCCGCCGCCGGCCTCATCGTTGGAAAGACGCTCGCCCAGCCTCTGCAAGACGCTCTCGATCACCGACTCCTCGAGCGCTGCATCCGCCGCCGGCTGCTCGGCCTCCGCCGCCGCCGCACGGGCCGACTTGCCTTCGGGCACCGGCGGCAGCAGGTCGGCGGCAACCTCGGCCACGCGCTGGGGGTGGATGGGGCGGACCGTCTCGTCAGCACCCAACCAGCCCCAGAACGCCGGCCAGGTCATGCGGTGAGGGGCGATCTTGCCATCGGCACCGGTGGCGAAGACGGGGGCGACGATGTAGGGCGGCGTCTGCCACGTTCGCGTGGTTGAGGCGATGCCCAGGGCGTGGGCCATCGACGTCTGCACCGGCTGCGTGGACTGCTGCGGCCAGGGGCCGCTGTGGCACGCGGTGCAACTGAGCTTCTCGAAGTGGATCGGCGGGATGCCGCGGTGCTCGGGGTGCGGCGCCCCGAGCCGGCCGCCCAGGGCCAGGGCCGCATCGTTCACCGAATCATCACCGAGGTGGCAGCCGGCGCAGGAGAGGGTGGCCCGCGATGGGTCGCCGCTGTCGCGGCTTTCGGTCTCGTAGCCGCGGGTGATCATGTGGCCGATGTCGTTGCGGTGGCAGTCGGTGCATGTCATGCCCGCGGCCAGGTGGACATCCTCATCCTGATGCCAGCGCGGCGGGGCCTCGGGCCCGACCTGCCGGGTGGTGTGGCAGGCATAGCAGCGGTGGCTCGACGGCCGGCGCTGGATGTTAAAAAACACCCGGCGCTGCGGGTCGAAGCGGTTCAGGTCGTACTCGACGGGCAGGTCCTCGGGCCCTTCATACGCCGGGTCGAGCGCGGCCAGGGGGTCCTCTTCCTCGAGGTCGCGCGCGCTGCCACGGACGCGGCCGAGGCCCAGGGCCACCGTCGGGGCCCACTTGAGGTTCTCGAGCTCGATCTGGCGGGCCCAGTCGGCCGGGTTGTGCCGCCCATCGGCACTGTGGCAGGCCATGCAGTCGGCCTCGAGTTGACCTGAGAACTGCCACCGCGCGGCCGGGTCCGGGTCATCGCCGTCGCCGGTGAACTTCTCACCCAGCCCGCCGCCGGGCAGGTGTCGGCCGAAGGCGAGCATGAACTGCCACGGCGTCATGCCCACTT
Source organism: Phycisphaeraceae bacterium (assembly GCA_003551485.1). Lineage (GTDB taxonomy): Bacteria > Planctomycetota > Phycisphaerae > Phycisphaerales > Phycisphaeraceae > B1Sed10-187. The sequence goes on from PUMS01000424.1 coordinate 3,468, forward strand.
CACGGGGGGCAAAGGTGCCGGGCCAGTCGCGGTCGGACAGTGGCAACTGCGTGCGGGTCAGCGCATCGGTCAGCAGCCACGGCTCACCGGGCCGGCCCGCGGGGACCTCGGGATCGGCGGCGTTGAAGTGCCAGCCGCAGGCGATGGTGTCGTAGGCGTGGCACTGGCCGCAGGTCATCCGCGGGGAGTAGGGCCTGGCGTTGGGGTCGCGCGGGTCGATGATGCGGCCATCGGCATCGTAGAGGGTGAGCAGGTGCTTGTAGGGCTGGCGGCTGCCCGAGTCCTCGGTGGCGATGCCGGCCCAGCCGGCCCAGGGCTTGAACAGCACCACCGCCAGGCCCAGGGCCACGGCGGCGGCACTGGCCAGTACCACCATGTATTCATGTTCCTTGGCTGGCTGCATCGCGGCTCATGCCCTGAACCATGCCGGATCGAACTCGAGCCGGGCGCCCTTTTCGACGGCCTCGTTGGTCTTGAGCACCGTCACGGCGACGCTGAAGGCCTCGTCGGCCGGGCAGGTCAACCGGTGGCGCTGCGGGTCGCGGATGGTGTTGAAGAAGTTCTCCAGGTGCAACTGGTGCGGGGCCTTGGCCAGGGCGCTCTCGATCTGCTCGATGTGCTGGGGGTCGGCCCGGCGCGAGGCCCCGACCTCGAGGGCGATGGCCCGCTGGTCCATGCCCTCGACCCGCGCGGCGTCATCTTCCCAGTCCCGCGGCTCGGCCTGCTGCTCGCGCTGCACGTAGCCGACGGAGGGGTCTTCCGAGATCGCCAGCGTGCCCTCATCGCCCATGAGCAGTTCGCGGTAGCCGCCGTGGCTGGTGGTGTTGAGCACCTGGTAGGTGCCGCGGATGGTCGAGCCGGCCTCGCCGGCGTATTCGAAGACGGCGATGACGTGGTCGAACCACTCGTTGCGCTCGTAATAGTCGTTGCCCCCGGCGGCCAGCACCGCGCGCGGCGGGCGGCCGAGTATCCAGTTGAACACGCCCATCTGGTGCGAGCCCAGGTCGGACATGGGCCCGCCGGAGAACTGGCGGAACCACCGCCAGTTGCGGAACTGGAACATGTCCTCGAAGCCCAGGCGGCGAAGCTCGGCCGCGTCGATCTCGGTGTTTCGCGGCCAGCCGACCTCGTGCATCCGCGCCCGGTTCCACTGGCCCTGGAAGTGGGTGATGCGGCCGAGGATTCGCTCGTTCTCGATCATCCGCCGCGCGTGCTGGTAGCGCGGGTTGCTCCGCCGCTGGTGGCCGATCTGGAGCAGTTTGCCGGTCTGCTTGGCGGCCTCGACCATGCTGCGGGCGGCCTCGATGGTGTGGGCCATCTCCTTCTCGCAGTAGACATCGAGCCCGGCCTCGAGGCAGGCGATGGTCTGCTCGGCGTGAACCCAGTCGGGCGAGGCGATCAGGACGGCATCGAGGTCATCTTCCTTCTCGAGCATCTCGCGGTAGTCGCTGTAGACGTTCACCGGCTGCCCGAAGCGGTTGAGGATGTTGCCGGCGTAGCGCCGCGAGTAGTCCCACACATCGGCCACGGCACGGAAGCGGATGCCGGGAATCTTCAACGCATCCAGCAGCAGGATGCGGCCCTGGCTGCCGGCGCCGATCATGGCGATATTGATCTGCCCGTTGGCCCCGGCCGCCCGTCCGGCCTGCGCGGCCGAGGGCGCTGCGGCCCAGACGGGAGGGACCAGGGCCAGGCCGGCCCCGGTGGCGAGAACCGACTGCATGAACCGACGTCGGCTGAGGGTTCCCGAGTGGGCCTGGGCGGGCTGGTCAGGCTGGGCGGGGGCGGTCGAGTCACTGACCTGCTGCGGTGCGGGCTGGTCCTGTCCGGTCATTGAATGGGCTCCGTGGAACTGGCCTTTCGAGGGTGGCTGCGGCTGCGGTCGGCGGGGGGAACGGCGATCGTGTCCTGTCCATGGCCCGCCATGGGCGTCGAGCGGCGGGTGATGCCGGACTTTAGAGTAATAAACTCCGCTTGTCTCATCCTATTGCCGCAGCTCGGACGGTTTCCGCAGCGCCCCGGCTCCGGATCAACGCCTCAAGACCCCGTCATATTGCCCGCGGCACCCCTTTGCAGCCGCAAGGCCGGCCCGGCGCCCAGGATGGACCCTCGCTGACCGCCATGGGGGCCATGAGAATGATAGCGGCAGCCCGCCCTGACAGTTCCTCCGGGAAAACGCCGTAGGGTGGG
>PUMS01000295.1 GCA_003551485.1 Phycisphaeraceae bacterium
CTGGGCGAGTTCGACCAGAAGGGCACGGTGCGCACCAAGTACGGTACGCGAGACCAACTGCTGGCGGCGATCGAGGCCGCCAGGAAGGCGGGCTTGCAGGTCTATGCCGATGCCGTCTTCAACCACCGAATGGGCGGCGATGAGACCGAGGAGGTCGAGGTCGAGGAGATCGACTGGCACGACCGCAACCAGGTCATCAGCGAGCCCTACCGCATCAGAGCCTGGTCCCGTTACCTCTTCCCCGGCCGCGGCGAGAGCTACTCGCCGCTGAAGCTCAACCACGAGCACTTCACCGCCTTCGGGGCCGATGCCAACGATCCCGACCCCGAAGAGCGAAAGATCTACAAGGTGGTGGACAAGTCCTTCGCCGGTGAGATATTGCTGGAATACGGCGCCCACGACTACCTCATGGGCGCCAGCGTCGACCTTTCCCACCCCGAGGTGCGCCAGGACCTGATGCACTGGGGCCGCTGGATGGTCGAGCAGACGGGCATCGACGGCTTCCGCCTCGATGCGGTCAAGCACATGCCCGGTACGTTCGTGCGGGAATGGCTCGAGCACGTGCGCGCGGGCTTTTCCGACCGCGAACTCTTCGCCGTGGCCGAGTACTGGAGCGGGCACCTCGAAGAGCTCAAGGAGTACCTGGATATCACAGAGCGATCGGTGATGCTGTTCGATGCGCCGCTGCACTTCAACTTCCAGCGGGCGTCCAACGAGGGCGCGGACTTCGACCTTCGCACGATCTTTGATGACACCCTGGTCGGGGATGAGCCGGACATGGCCGTGACGTTCGTGGACAACCACGACAGCCAGCCGGACCAGCCGCTGGCCTCGTGGGTCGAGGACTGGTTCAAGCTCCACGCCTACGCCCTCATCCTGCTGCGCGAGCGGGGCTATCCGTGCATCTTCTACGGCGATTACTACGGCAACGACGGCAAACAGCACCCGCTGACCAGCCATCGGATGCTCATCGATGCCTTCCTCGAGGCGCGGCGGGCACACACCTTCGGTGAATGCCACGACTACTTCGACGACCCCAACTGCATCGGCTGGGTGTGGACCGGCGACCAGCAGCACCCGCCCATGGCCGTGCTGATGAGCAACAACGAAGCCGACAGCAAGCGGATGAACGTCCCCGGCGGCCCGCATACGTTCCACGATGTCACCGGCCACATCGAGCAGCCGATCACCACCAGCGACGACGGCGATGCCGACTTTTCCTGCCCGCCGGGCAAGTTGAGCGTCTGGTGCGCCCGGGGATGAAGGGGTGGCGCGGCCCCTGCGGGGCCGGGGGGATGTGGGGGGAGGCGGCGTCGGACCGGCCCCGTGTGTTGCCTCACCGCAACGCTTTGCCGAGGTGCGGGCAAGCAGGGGAAGGGCTCGGATTCTCACCGCAAGGGGATTCTCCGGGGCTTGCGGGGGCCGGGAAGGTTCTGAGGATATTCCGGGTTGCTTCGGTCTGGTGTCCGGGGTCAGGGGGTGGCATTGTCGGGGCGGTGGAGATGGTTGCGGATCAACTCGAGGATGGCATCGCTGGTCTCGCGCTCGCCCAGGACCCCGATGCGTACGCTGATGCGTGTGGCGCCGGGGCGGAGCTGGTCGAGGTCGATGGCAATGCCGTCATCATCCGCGGTTCGGGCGGCGAGCTTGGCGTCGACCTCGGTGACGTCGATGGCGATCTCACGCATTTCCATCTCCTCCAGCGTCCGCCGCGCTGCCTCCGCCAACTGCCTGGGGTCGGCCGCGAGTACGGCCACGGAGGCGCCATCGCGGTACTCGTAATAGCCGATGCGCTCATCGGGCATGATGCACGCGGGGAGCAGGGGCAGCAGGACCAGCAGGGCAAGCAGTGGAAAACGCCGGCCCCGGCCGGGCCAGAGGAATCGGACGGTGCGGGAGGCTTTGAAGAGCCATGCCGAAAATCTGCCCGCGATGATTTCGTGGTTGCCGCCTACCGGTGTCATGTCCCTGACTTCTCCATCCACCAGCTCGCAGGGGCCGTGCGTCCGTGCGTACTCGGCGAACGCTTCGACACTCATGCGGCCTGTGCCTGTTCGTGTTCCTGTCGGCGACATGGCTGGTCCTGCCGGGTTAAGTGAACCGGTTTCCCGCGCCCGGTCGATTATAGCCCACGGCCGTGGTGCGCCTCACCGCGGCATTGTCGTGCGATCATTTGAACAGTTCTGCGATGCGCAGCTCGAAGCCGGGCAGGATGTCCTCACCGGTGAGCGTCTGGTCCTCGTTCAGCGTCTGGGCGTGGCCGTCGGGGTGGTGGATGGTGACGGTCCGGGTCTGCGGGTCGACGATCCAGACCTGCCGCACGCCGAAGCGTAGCCAGTCGCGGGTCTTCGCCGCGACCTCGCCGGCGCGGTCGTTGGGTGAAAGGACCTCGATGCACAGGTCCGGTGGGGTCTGGCCGAAGCCGGTGGGGTGTTCCCGAGTCGGCGTGCCGGCGGCGATGAATGCCACATCGGGCGCGCGGACGGTGGGCGGGTCCGGCTCGAGGATGAAGCCGGTCTTACCAGTAAGAACGTCGCCGAGTTGATGGCGTTCGGCGAACGAGTCGAGTCGTGATGTCAGTCGCGCCGTGATCTGCCCGTGCCTCATTCCTGCCGGTGTCATGTCGCGAATCTCCCCGTTGACCAGTTCGCACCTTCCATGCCTGGCCGCGTAATCGGCGAACGCCTCGATGGTGACCTTGCCGGTGGTGGATGTCATGGCGTGACCTCCGGTGGCGGTGGCGCGGGGGCGCGGGGGGGGGCGGGGGTTGGGCCTAGACCACGCCGGCGGTGCCGGTGGTGATTGGCTCGGCCACGTACTCGCGCGGGTCGGTGACGTGGCCGGTCAGGGCGCTGGCGGCCACGGTCAGGGGCGAGGCCAGGTACACGCCGGCCTTCTTGTGGCCCATGCGGCCGGGGAAGTTGCGGTTGGTGGTGCTGATGCAGGTGATCGGGTCGTTGAGCCGGCCGAAGGTGTCCACCGGTCCGCCCAGGCACGCCGCGCAGGAGGCGGCGCCGATCATGCAGCCGGCATCGGCCAGCACCTGCTCGATGGACTGCTCGCCCGGCTGCACGGGCTCGCCATGGAGGTTGAGCCGCTTCATGTCGCGGTGGACCTCGGTCGAGCCGGGCACCACGTAGGTGGGCACCTTCACCGTGCGGCCGCGCAGCAGGGCGGCCGCGAAGATCATGTCGGTGATCTTGCCGCCGGTGCAGCTTCCGATGTAGGCCCGGTCGATCTTCACGTCGCGGCAGTTGTGGGCCGTGTCGCGGTTGTCGGGGCTGTGGGGCTTGGCCACCAGCGGCTCGAGCGTGCCCAGGTCCCACTCGTGCTCGTAGCAGTACTCAGCGCCGGGGTCATCGCTGTAGACCTGCCACTGCGGCCGCGTCGAGCGGTGGCGCACGTAGGCCAGGGTCTTCTCATCCACGTCGCACACCCCGTTCTTGCCGCCGGCCTCGATGGCCATGTTGGTCAGGGTCATGCGGTCCTCGAGCGTCAGCGAGGCGATGCCATCGCCGGCGAAATACATCGTCTGGTAGGTGGCGCCGCTGACGCTGATCTGCCCGATGACGGCCAGGATCAGGTCCTTGGCCGTGAGGTAGGGCGGAATCTCACCGTGGAAGGCGAACTTCATCGTCGGCGGCACCTTCAGCCACGTCTTGCCCGTGCCGAGGGTGAAGGCGGCATCGGTGTTGCCCACGCCGGTGGCGAACTGGCCGAAGGCGCCGGCGGTGCAGGTGTGGCTGTCGGTGCCAAGAAGAATCTCGCCCGGCCGCACGTGCCCCTCCTCGGGCAGGGCCTTGTGGCAGACGCCCTTGTAGCTGGTGCGCTCGGGATCGAGGTAGGGGCTGGGCATGCCCTCGCCCTTGATGAAGTCGGGGTCGTAGTAGTAGCGCAGGCCCTGCTCCTTGACGAAGTCGCGCAGGATCTGCACGTTGCGGTGGCACTTTTCATCCGCGGTGAAGATGTAGTGGTCGGGGATGATGACCACACGGTCGGGGTCCCACACCCTGGCATCCTGGCCGAACTGCTGCTTGAAGATGCCGATGGTACCCGGCCCGCAGACATCGTGGGTCATCAGGATGTCCACGTCCACCCACACGTTCTCGCCGGGGTGCACCTGGGCGCGGCCGGCGTGGGCGGCGAGGATTTTCTCGGTCATCGTCATCGGTCGGGGCATGGTCTTCTCCTGCCAGGTGGTGGGATCAATCGCATCGTCATCGGGGCGGTCCCCATCCCATCCCCTCACCCCGCCCGCCGCCTTGCCGGCTTCAGCGATGGCCCCGCACCGCCGAGGGTGGCGGGCCGCACCCCCCGGCTGCCCGGGCGCCGCCCCGTGGGGACAGGAGTCCGCGGAGAGCCTGCCCAGTCGCGGATCGGCCCTTGCGCTTCGGTCGGCGCGGCCCATCGCGGGGGCGATGCCGGCGCGTGTGGGTCGGGAATTGTATCGTCGCCTGCGCAGGGGGGCTATCTGGTATAGTAGCCTATGCCGGACAGCCGCATCCGATGCCGTAAAGGGCGCGGCGGTCCTTTTCCGTCGATCGGGGTTCACCGCCATGCGCAAACTGCTCGCCGTCTCGATCTGCATCGCCACCGCCTTCCTGACAGGCTGTGTCAGCCCGGTTTCGCGCACCGCCGAGCAGGAGTTGCGCGAAGCGCTGCTCAACAGCCATCGCCAATTCACCCGCGAGATCGCCCGCGGCGAAATCCGCACGCAACGCGAGCCCAGTGCAGTCGAGCGGGAGCTTCGCCGCCGCGAGGGGGCCATCGAGGAACTCGATGAGGCCAGCGGCATCGACTCCTACCAGGATCAGCCGCTCGATCTCGGCCCCGACCTCGAGGGCGAGGCCGAGGTCGAGACCGTCGGCATGACGCTTCAGCACGCGATCCAGACGGCGGTGCGGCACAACATCGACTACCGTGCCGCGCGTCTGCTGCCCGCCGCGCAGCAGACCCAGATCATCCGCGCCGAGGCGGCCTTCGATGCCGCCTTCTTCACCGGCTTCGAGTACGCCCGCACCAAGCGGCCCGAGGCTACCCTGGGTGTGCCGGGCATCGGTGATATCACGCAGCGGACCATCGGCCTTGAGACGGGCATCCGAAAGCCCCTGACCAGCGGTGGGCGGGTGCAGCTTTCCACCGGTTTCGACCGCATCAGCACCAGCCCGGCGCCGTTCGATCCCGACCCGCGTTGGGAGCCGGAAATCGTGCTGGGTCTTCAACAGCCGCTGCTGCGCGGCTTCGGTACCGAGGTCAACACCGCGGGCATCCGCCTGGCCCACTCGGCCCATCGCCAGTCGATCGAGGAGGTGCGCCAGTCGCTGATCGAAATGGTCGATGCCGTCGAGTCGGCCTACTGGGCGCTGGTGCGGGCGAGGCAGAACCTGCTGATCCAGACGCGGCTGCTGGAGCAGACCATCCGCGACCGCGAGGTGCTCGATCAGCGCCGGATTCTGGACGTGCGGCCGGCGACGTATACGGAAGTGCTTGCCCGCGAGGAGGTGCGTCGCGGCGAGGTGATCCGCGCCCGCCAGCAGGTCCGCCGCGCTTCCGATGCCCTCAAGCGCCTGATCAACGATCCCGAACTGCCCCTTGCCGGTGAGGTGCTCATCGAGCCCAGGGACC
>PUMS01000474.1 GCA_003551485.1 Phycisphaeraceae bacterium
GCGGGCCTGTTCCACCGCAACCACTGCCGGCCGTGAGGCTCCAGCCGTCTGCGCATCCTGCGGTGATGGGGATGCGGTCCACAGCGCACGGCCCACGATGGCCGCGGTCGCCATGGCCGCGCCGCCAAGCAGGATCAGGATCAGTCGGCCGGTTCTTCGCATTGATTCCACTCGCTGCTGTTGCCTCTTTCTGGTGATGGCCCACATCGCCCCCGGCGCGCCTGCCCGCCCCGCCCGGTCCCCGGCAGACCAGCGCAAGTCGACGCATCGGCGCCTTGGGACTGTCGCTGCGCCGTCACCGGCGCGGGTAGCCGGGGGGAAGGGGGGTGTGGCGGTGTTCGCGCTGCGGGCCTTGTTCGATGAACTGTGACACGGCCGCGTGGGCGTGTTGACGGATGAGCAGGACCACCTCGGGGTCCTCGGAGGTGTGCCGCACGCGCACGCCGCCGGGCACATCCTCGATCTCCATTTGTATCCTGGCGCGATGGGCGAAGAGCTCGCGGAACAGCGGATCGCCCCGCCGCATGGCCCGGCCCACGGCCAGTTGCTGCTTCATCTGCCGCACGTGCCGCCGCAGGGCATCGGCGATCTTCTCATCGGCGCTGGTGGTCGTGGTCAGCACCCCGTCGGGCAGGTCTTCGACCTGGCGGTCGATGCGGTCGTGATGCTCAAAGAGCAGGTCGATGGTGTGACGGATGCTGCCTTCCCGGGCGCGGCCGGGCCGGTCATCGCGGCCATCGCGGGCCTCAGCGCGGCCGTGACGCGGCCGATCGTCGATGGCCCCGTCGTGGTCGCGATGCGGGCGTTGGTGTCGAGGGCCGGCGCCTGGACCTTCACCCTCGGCCGCGCGCCGGCCCATGCCCCGTCGAACCTGGCCGGCGGCGAAGCGGCCAAGCTGCCGGCGCTGCTCGGGCTCGAGTTCGCGGCGCATGGTCACCAGGTGCTCGGCCACGCGGCGTTCAAGGGCGTTGTGCGCGGCGATGATGCGCTCGACCTGCTCGAGGATGTCCATGTCCGTGGCCGCGCCGGCTTCGAGCATGTCGGCCAGCAGCCGGCGTTCGTGATGCAACTGCTGGGCCAGCGCGGCGGCATCGCGGTGGTACTGCGGGTCGAGCCGTTCGATCTGCTGGCGCTGCTGCGGTGACAGCGTCAGCCACTGCGCCAGCGCGGAAGATGGCTCGGGCGCCACGGTCTGCGTGCGAACCAGCCGCGTGACGCTGAAGGCCAGCGCGGCGAGGATGATGCAGGTGAACGCGACCACGATCACACGTCGGCTCATGATGGCGACTCCTCACCAGCCTGTGGATGAATGATGCGCATCGACTCGGCGAGCCGCGCCGGCGTCGGCTCGTGCCACACCTCCCAGGGCGTTCTCTTGAGCCACCGGGCCGATTCGCGGGCCTCATCGTCGATGGGCGCGGCGGGCGTCAGCCAGCCGGCGGCGGCGCCCACGCCCGCGGCCAGGGCCAGCACAGCGGCGAGGCGCAGCGGGCCGGCCAGGCTCCACCACCGGACCGGCCGACCCGCCTTCTGCGCCTCGCGCGGACTCGATGGCGCTGGCCGTGCTCGGGAGGTATCCGCGGGCAGTTGCCATCGGCCCAGCAGTTGCCAGAGCCGGCGCATCCGGCGATGCCGCCGGGCGCAATCCGGGCACGCCGCCAGGTGCTCGTTGGCCGCGGTCGCGGCCGCATCCGACAGGTGCCCGCCGATCAGCTCCAGCAACTCGATGTCACGTAGATGGTTGGGCATGATTCATCGTCCCGGTCAGCCGGTGGGCCTCAGCCCACCGCCACGGATCAATCGCCGGCCGCAAGCATGGCGGCCAGCCTGCTGGGGGTCGTCTCCTGTTGCGTCGCAAGCTCGCGCATGCGGCAGCGTGCGGTGGCGTCGATACCCAGGCGCTGCATCGCGGCGATTGCCCGCTCCAGCGGCACCCCCTCGGCCTCACAGAACTGCTCGAGTGTCATGCGACCGTAGTGATGCGAGCCCTCGCCGTGGCCGCCGCCGTCTCCGCGTCGGCCCTCGGCCGCGCCGCCACCACCGCGGCCACTGCCTTCACCCCCACCACTGCCCTCGCCGCGGCCGGCGCCGCTGCGCCCGTGTGGCTCGGGGCTCTGTCCCGAGCGGGCCTCCTCATAGATGGTCTGGAGCGACACGCCGTGGCGGCGGGCCAGAGCGTCGATGGGCGTGTCGGGGTCATCGACTGTGATCCCATGGGCCAGCAACACCTGCTCCAGCCGCTGCGGGGACAGGCCCATCCGCTCGGCGAACTGCCGGATGTTCGCCTCCTGCACGCGGGTGGATGGAGCGCGGCCGACGGTGCCGGCCTCCTGCTCCCAGCCATCCTTGATCGCTTCGTTGAACGCCGTCACGCTGCTCAGCGGCGGCACCTGCCATAGCGTCCCGACGATGAGCAGCACGGTCAGGGCCAGCGCCGCCACCAGTTCCCGGGCGCGAAGGCCCAGCCGTGCGGTGCGGCTTCTTACGTACTGGCACAGCGGCCGGAAGTTGAAATACAGGTGAAAGGTGATTGCCAGCAGCAGGACCACCGCGGCGGTCATGTGCAGGTCGGACCACTGCTCCTTGTCCAGGCCGAAAATGGACCAGTGCGTCCAGTTGGCCACCCGACCACGCGGCGCCACGTAGAGCACCAGGCCGCTGAGCAACATGACAGCAAAGGCCCCGGTGGTCAGCAGCGTGACAAACGCGCGGAAGTTAAGCACCCGTCTCGTTTTACCGTTTTCCGAGGCCATGGCCGGTCCTCCATCGGGCACACCGCACCCATAAGTGAAACGCCCCGGGCGGCTCGAACCTGCGGTCGCCCCCGCAAGCCCGTTGCATCAGCCACCCGTGATGAGCGGTGGCCAGGGCAGCTCGAACCGGTGACAGCTACGGCTCAGCCAGGTCGGCCAGGTCCTCGCGCAGGCGGGCATAGGCGCGGACCAGCAGCGACTCCACCGCCGAGTGGCTCCAGCCGGTGACCTGCACGATCTGACGGTGCGACAGGCCCTGGTAGCGGTGCAGCACCAGCGCGGTGCGCTGCCGCTGGGGCAGCCGGCCCACGGCATCGCCGATGCGTTCGGCCAGTTCAGCGGCCTCCATGTCACCCTCGGGTGCATCGGAGGTCGCTGGCTCGACGGCTGGAAGGGGACCGGGTTGGCGGTGGTGACGGCGCTGCACATCGTGGCAGAGGTTGACCACGATGCGGTGCAGCCAGGTGGTGAAGCGGGCTTCGGGCCGGTATCGCGCTGCAGCGCGGCGGAGACGCAGCAGCGTCTCCTGAGCCACATCATCGGCGGCATCCCAGCAGCCCAGGATGCGGTAAGCCAGTCGAAGGATGCGATCGCGATGGCGCTGCGACAGTTCGGCCAGCGAGGCCATGTCGCCGCGGCCCAGACAGGCCATCAGTTGGGCATCGGTTCGCGGGTCGGCTGACACGTCGTATGCCTGGTTCGGGTTCAGGGTTGCGGCGCGGTTGGGCGCCGGGGGCGTGTGGGGCGTTTATCCATACTACAGGCGCTCAAGGTCGAATTATCCCTTTTTTCTCGACCGCAGGTACCCGCCCGCCGGCACGTTCAACGAGTGAATGGCCAATGCTCCGGAGCCGAGGCCGCTGTGTTCACAACCGACTTGTTCAACCCCAGACAAGGAGTTTCCAACATGTACGCCGCACCCGTGAGATTGTCACTGGCCGCCGCGGCCATCGCCCTGGTGGCCCTGCTCGGGGCGCCCAGCGCCCTCCAGGCCGAGGCGACCGCGACCGATGAGGCCTCCCCCATCACCGCCTCCGCCGATGCGACGAGCGAGGCGACGACCGAGGATGCGCCCCGCGAGCCCGTGGCCCAGCGCCTGCGCGACGGGCGGGGCCCCCACGCCGCCCAACGCCGGGGCATGCGCAACGGCCAGGGCCCGCGCCACGCCGACCGCGAGGGCCGTCGTGACGGCCAGGGCCCGCACGCAGGCCAGCGCCAGGGCCGTCGTGACGGCCAGGGGCCCAACGCCGCCCAGCGCCAGCCCCGCCGCGACGGCCAGGGCCCCCACGGTGAGCGCCGCCGCGAGAAGGGCAACAATCCCGATTGCCCCCACCGTTGACGCCAACGCCAACGCGAACGCCTGAAATCAGGCCGATGTGGTACCCCCCATCCCGCCGCCCGCCCGGCAGGATGGGGGTACTGCATTGGGTGGCGAACACATCCAGTCCCCCCCAAACCCCAGCGATGCCCTCCGATCAGCGCAGTCTTCGCCCCGCTCGCCGCTTGCAGGAGGCCCCGTGTTCGACAGCGTATACACATGGCCTCACCCCGGCCCCGCGCTGAGAATCCGGCCCCTCTGCCGCCCCCGAAGAGTGGGGAGGGCAGCAAGACACTCCGGCGCAGTGCGGCATTTTCATCGCCGTGGATGCGGCACATCCACGTGGAGGACTTACCGAAGAAGAGGGGGTCGTTTCGAAAGCAGACAGGATGCCGTCAGCAAAAAACTGCGCCTTGCGATTCGGTTGCACCATCGACGACATCTGCGGGCCGGTTCCTTCTTCTCGGCCATGCTCCTGCCTCGCTTCGCTGTCAGCGACCGCCAGGCATACCTCGGCAAGGCTGAGCGATGGTGCGCGGGACGTGACGGATTCACAGCAGACGCATTTCTCGTCCACGTGCCGCTGATGGCGCGGATGCGGACAGCGGCGGGCCTGGACCGGGTGTCTGCGGTTGCGTGGGTGTGCGGACCGCCGCGCCCGCAAGGGAGCGGAGTCGAGCCTTTGCGGCGGCGTGGGTGGCGGTTATGCCATGATCCCGAAAACCGGCCCCCGCACGGCAAGGGCAAAATCGCACCTGCCAGCCGCGTGCCAACGCCGCCGCGTGCGCTATGATGTCGTAGCGTCGCGTATGCAATGGGTACAATGGTGCATGACACATCGTCCGGCCGGGGGCGGGCACGGGGATGTTGGCGATGATGACCACCGCGGCGAAAACCAGGACGCCCCTGCTGCTGGAGAGCACCTGCGGGCCGGAAGGGGTGCGCATACCGCTCGAACCCGATGGGGTGGTTACCCTCGGCCGGCGGCCCAACTGTACCGTGGCCCTGCCCGGCTACGAGCAGGTCTCGCGCCAGCACGCCCAGATCAGCTTCGACAGCGGCACCTGCTACGTGAAGGACAACCGCAGCCGCCACGGCACGTGGCTCAACGGCGTCCGCATCGAGCCCGATCGGCCCTATCCCATCCACAGCGGCGACCTGATCGCCCTCAGCCCCTACGTTGTGTTCCGCGTGGTCGATCCCGCTGCGCCTTCCAGCACCACGATGACGGTGCAGGCGGTGGACCACGCCGAGGCCGACGCGACCTCGATCGTCACCGTTGACACCGCCGCGGGCGCCGACCCCAGCCGCCAGCGCCTCGATCTGCTGTTGAAGGTCGCCCAGACCATCCACGCTGCGCGGACCCAGGAGGCTTTGGCCGAGGCGGTGGTGGATGCGGCCATGACCGGCACCTGCTTCACCCACGCGGCCTTCCTCGGACCCATGGACGCCCAGGGACGCATTACCGTCCTGGCGCGGCGAAGCCGCACCCGCGGCGGGCGCGCCCCCGGAAGTGCCCCCGGAAGTGCCCCCCGAAGCGCCC
>PUMS01000260.1 GCA_003551485.1 Phycisphaeraceae bacterium
AACCTGGTCAACCGCGGCGCCATCGAGTTCGAGATCGCCGGCCTCCTGGCCGGGACCGAGCATGACGTGCTCAACGTCACCAGCACGGCCACGCTGGGCGGCACGCTGGCGGTCATCCTCGACGGCTACACACCGCAATTCGGCGACAGCTTCGGCATCATCAACGCCGGCTCATTCATCGACGACGGTTACAGCTTCGACTTCACACAGGCGGCACTGAGCAGCGGCCTGGCATGGGACACCAGCGACTTAGCCTCCACCGGCACCCTCAGCGTCATCCCCGAGCCGGGGAGTCTGGCCCTGCTCGGCCTTGGGGGGCTGGCCCTGCTGCGAAGGCGGCGATGGTGAGTGGACGATCCTGCACGATGGACCATGCTGCGGCCTGCCCGGGGCGCGGACCGGCCCGAGGAGGTTCCCGCTGCCCAAGGTGCTTCGGGTGCATGAATGCTGCCTGGTGATGCCGGGCAACCACGGCATCGGGCCGTTGCAGGTCGGTGGCCACCTCAGGAGGGGATGGTTTCGACCTGGGACTGCGGGCCGCACGGCGCCGAGCGCCCGGGCGAGGTGGAGCCATCACCGGGCCGCGCGCCCCCGGCGGCCCCCCTGCTCTGGCAGTCCCGGAGGACGGCAAGCGCTGCGGGGCGGCCCGCGACCGGCCCCTCCGCCGTCCGGGAGACCAGCGCCCGGGGGCGAGGGCGAGGGCCCCTGGCAAAATTGTGGCCAGGCGCCGGCCGTTTGCCGAAAAAGGACTTGACTCGCGACGATGGAAGGCTATGCTTGTCCACCCCCGCGATGCGCGGCGACAGGTTCAAGGTGCGCCATGACAGCACGTTTCATTCTTGCCAACCTGCCCGCCTTCCCCGATGCATAAGAATGCTGTGGTCGGGCCCGGGAGGACATCGCCGTCCCCCCCGGCCCGCTGTGGAGACACGACCGGCACCGGTGTCCGGCTGTGTTGATGGAACCGCCTTACGTACCCGAGGATCGACATGACCGCCACCCTCACCGACATCAAAGGCCGCAAGCTCTCGCGACTGGACCGCACGCGAAACTTCGGCATCTGTGCCCACATCGACGCCGGCAAGACCACCGTCACCGAGCGCGTGCTCTACTACACCGGCAAGACCTACAAGATGGGCGAGGTCCACGAGGGTACCGCCACGATGGACTACCTCCAGGAGGAGCAGGAGCGCGGCATCACCATCCAGTCGGCCGCGACCACCTGCCCCTGGCAGAGTGATGGGGTTGAGTACATCATGAACCTGATCGACACCCCGGGCCACGTCGACTTCACCATCGAGGTCGAGCGGTCGATGCGGGTGCTCGATGGGGCGGTGGTGGTCTTCGACGGCAAGGAGGGCGTCGAGGCCCAGAGCGAGACCGTCTGGCGCCAGGCCGACCGCTACCGCGTGCCGCGTGTCTGCTTCATCAACAAGATGGACAAGCTCGGGGCCGACTTCGACTTCGCCTTCAACTCCATCCGCGAAAGGCTCGGGGCCAACACCGTGGCTGTACAGATGCCCATCGGCGCCGGCAACGACCTCGAGGGCATCATCGACCTGGTCAAGATGCGGGCCTTCTACTTTTCCGCCCAGGAGTTCGGCGCCCAGGTCGAGGAGCGCGACATCCCCGCCCACCTCGCCGCCCGCGCCGATGAGCTGCGCCAGACCCTGGTCGAGCGCGCCGCCGAGCTCGATGATGCGCTGACCGAGAAGTTCATCATGGAAGAGCCCATCAGCCCCGATGAGATCAAGGCCGCGCTGCGCAAGGGCACGCTGACGATGAAGGTGGTGCCGGTGTTCTGTGGCTCAGCGCTGAAGTACATCGGCGTGCAGCGCCTGCTCGATGGCGTGGTCGACTACCTGCCCAACCCCACGCAGGTGCCCCCCATCCAGGGCACCGACCCGCGCGACCGCAGCAAGGTCCTCACCCGGCACAGCTCAACCGAGGAGCCGTTCGCCGCGCTGGTGTTCAAGGTCGTCAGCGATGCCCACGGCGACCTGACCTACGTGCGCATCTACTCGGGCGTGCTCAAGAAGGGCTCGCGGGTGCTCAACCCAGCCAACAACCGCAAGGAAAACATCAGCCGCATCTTCGAGATGCACGCCAAGGAGCGCATCGCACGCGAGGAGTGCTACGCCGGCGAGATCGTGGCCATGGTCGGCCTCAAGCACTCGGTCACCGGCGACACCCTCTGCAACGGGGACCACCCCATCGTGCTCGAGCGCATGGACTTTCCCGAGCCGGTGATCAGCATGAGCATCGAGCCGGTCAGCCAGGCCGACAAGGACAAGCTGGGCAACGCCCTGGGCATCATCAAGCGCGAGGACCCCTCCTTCCGCTCCCACTTCGACGATGAGACCGGCCAGACCATCATCGAGGGTATGGGCGAGCTGCACCTGGAGATCATCACCCACAAGCTCATCCGCGACATGAAAATCGGCGTCAACGTCGGCCGGCCCCGCGTGGCCTACCGCGAGACGGTGCAGCAGAAAGCCGAGGCCCGCGGCACGCACAAGAAGCAGACCGGCGGACGCGGCCAGTTCGGCGATGCGGTGATCACCCTCGAGCCGTTCACCGCCGCACAGGCCGAGGAGGCGGGCCTGCACTTCAAGGACCACTTTGCCTTCGAGAACAAGATCGTCGGCGGGGCCATCCCCAGGGAGTTCATCCCATCGGTCGAGGCCGGCTGCCGCGCGGCGGCGCGCTCGGGCGTGCTGGCCGGCTACCCGCTGATCAACGTCAAGGTCACGCTCATCGACGGCTCGTTCCACGAGGTCGACAGCTCGCAGATCGCCTTCGAGCAGGCCGGCGTGCTGGCCTTCCGCGAGGCCTCGCGGAAGGCGAAGCTGCAACTGCTCGAGCCGGTGATGAAGGTCATCGTCACCACGCCCGAGGATTTTCTGGGCAACGTCACCGGCGACCTCAACCGCCGCCGCGGCATGATCGTCGACACCCAGCAGCGGGGCAACACCCGCGTGGTCGTCGCCGAGGCACCCCTGGCGGAGATGTTCGGCTACTCGACCACCCTTCGCGGCATGAGCCAGGGCCGCGCCGCCTACAGCATGGAACCGCTCGACTACCGCCCCGTCCCCGAGAACGTCGCCCGCGCCATCCTTGAACAACTCGGCATGTAACCCCCCCCGGAAGACCCGGAAGACCCGGAAGTCCCGCGAGCCCCGCAAGGCCCTGGCCTCGCGCAAGGTTCCCGGTGCGCACCCAGCGCATGGGAAGCGGCTCAAGCAGCCGTGCTAATGCAACCCGAATCCGATATCCACCCTCTTCCTTCGCGCCTCAGCACCTTCGCGTGAGACCATCTACCCCCGCGTTCGTCGGTCGTTGGGATGCGGATATGCCGCGACAGGGACAGATGCTCTTGCTCCCCCTTCCCCATCTTCCGACCTTGCACTTTTTTCCCCCGCGGCGATGACGCCTTCAGGCTGGCGTGCCTCAGGCCTCTTCAACAAGGATCTTGGCCGCGGCGGTGTTGCCGAGGGTGATGTTGCGGTTCTGCTCGTTGCGCACGGTGACGGCATCGGCGGCGGTGTCGCGCTGCTGGACTTCGATGCCCGTGCCGGGGCGAAGGCCCTGGCGTTCCACGAACTGGAGGAAGGCCGGCTCCTGGTCCAAGATGCGGGCGATGCGCAACGGGCAACCGCTGGGGCAGTCGGCGAGGGTGGGCAGGTCCGGATGCTCGATGTCGCCGCGGGCGGTGGGGATGGGGTCGCCGTGGGGGTCGACCGTGGGTGAGCCCAGCAGCTTGTCGATCCGGTCCAGGACCTTGTCGGAGATCATGTGCTCGAGCTTCTCGGCCTCCTCGTGGACCTCGGACCAGTCCAGCCCCAGCACTTTGACCAGGAACAGTTCCACCAGCCGGTGGCGTCGCAGCACCCGCAGGGCCAGGTCCCTGCCGCGCGGCGTGAGGCGGGCGCCGTTTCGCGGCTCGTAATCGACCAGCCCGGCCTCGGCCAGGGCCTTGACCATCGCCGTGGCCGTGCCGGGCACCACGCCCATGGTGGTGGCCAGCCGGCCCATGGGCACGAGGGCGTCAGGCTCGGTCTGCTGCTCGATATAGAGCTGCTTGAGGTAGTTCTCAACGGTAATGCTGGGCATGGCCCTTCCGGGGCAATCGGGTCACCGGGGCGGGGCGGCGAAGCGACCCCGACGTCGGTGGGCGGGCGGGGCAGCAAGGCGCAGGCAAGGATAGTCTTTGACGGCGCCCTTGACAATGCAGCACCTCCCCGATAGCCTAACTTTGAATATTCAAAATTGGGTCCGCTGGAGTGCGAAATCCGCGACGCCAGCCGCCCTGCACCCCACGCACGCAGTGAACAAGCATGACCCGCAGCCACCTCCCGACCCCGCCCGACGCGAACCTGCCGCGCCTCGCGGCCCTCGCCCTTACCCTTACCCTTGGGCTCTGCACCGCCCTGTGGCTGCCCGCTTGCAGCCGCGCCGGGGGTGACCTCGAGCAGGTCGATGTCGTGGCCACGACCACGATCATCGAGGACATCGCCCGCCGGCTGGCCGGCGACCGGCTCACCGTCCGCGGCATCATGCGGCCGGGCGAGGACCCGCACATCTACAGGCCGCGGCCCAGCGATGCCGAGCGCATCCACCGCGCCCGCCTGGTGCTCAAGAATGGGCTGAACCTTGAAGAGACCCTCGGCCGCATCATCCAACAGCAGGCCACCGGCCACGTCGTCGCCCTGGCCGAGGATGAGCGGATCGCCACGCTCGAAGACCTCGAAGATGCGGCCGCACCCGACCCGCACTGCTGGTTCAACGTGGCCTACTTCATGTACTATGTCGAGAACGCCCGGGATGCGCTGATCGAGCTGGACCCGGACAACGCCGACCACTACACCCGGCGCGCCGCCGAATACCTCCAGGAGCTCGAGCAGCTTCACGCCTGGGTCGCCGAGCAGATCGCCTCGATCCCGCGAGAGCGCCGCGTGATGGTCACCGGCCATGATGCCTTCCAGTACTTCGGCCGCGCTTACGACATCGAGGTCCACGCGCTGATCGGCATCAGCACCGAGCAGCGGCCGCGCCCGCAGCACATGCATCAACTCGAGACGCTGGTCCGCCAGCGCGGCGTGCGGGCACTGTTCTTCGAAACCTCGGTCAACCCGGCACTGAACGAGGCCATCGAACAGATCGCCGATGCCACCGGCGCCACCATCGGCGGCGAACTCTACAGCGACTCGCTGGGCGGACCGGACTCGCCGGCCCCGACCTACATCGACATGGTCCGCCACAACGTGCAGACCATCGTCAAGGCTCTGAAATGACCGAACACGCCCGGGACCGACCATGAACCGACCGTCATCGCCCCTGCCATCTGCTCTGACCGGCCGCCTCGAGCAGGCAGCGTCGGCCGCATCGCAGCACCCCCCGCTGTCCGCGCCACTGCACGTTCAGGGCGTGACCGTGGCCTACGACGGCCATCCCGTGCTGCGATCGGTGTCGCTGGCGGCCAGGCCGGGCGAGCTGGTGGGCATCGTCGGGCCCAACGGCGCGGGCAAGACGACGCTGCTGCGCGCCATCCTCGGCACGATCCGGCTCGACAGCGGCCGGGTTGATGTCTTCGGCGGGCCCATCC
>PUMS01000208.1 GCA_003551485.1 Phycisphaeraceae bacterium
CATCCAAGGCGCGGCAGGCGCAGTCGCGGCTGAAGATGCTGGAAAAGCTCGAGCCCATCACCCCGCCGGCCGAGGCGGCGCGGCATGTCTTTACCTTTCCGGCGCCCGAGGAGTTGTCGCCGCCGATCCTGGCGCTGGAGGGGGTGTCGGTGGGTTATGGCGGCGCGCCGGTACTGCGCGGCATGACTTTGCGCATCGATCAGGACGACCGTATCGCGCTTCTGGGCCGCAATGGCGAGGGGAAATCGACGCTGTCGAAGCTGCTGGCGGGCAAGCTCGAAGCGTCCGAACTGGCCCCATCGGTCGCCGCGCTGATCGAGCACGACCGCTTCGAGGTCCGCCGCGCTGCGGTGTGGGCCCTGCGTCGGCTGGATGATGCCGGGACCTGGCCGGCCATGCGCCAGCGGCTGCAGGAGCTGGTGGAACTGCTCGAGGGGCGCCACGATCCGGACGTGGACCCGAGCCGCCGTGAAGGAGTGGAGATCGCCAACCGATGGCTGGTGAAGGAGGCATCGCAGCTCATCCAGACCCTGGCCATTCTGGGCGATGATGAATTGTGGCCGATGTGCCAGGGCATCGTCAGCGCCAAGGTCCGCTACGTGGATCAGTTGCCCGTGATGGATAACACCGTCCGCCGCACCGCCACGTGGGCCCTGGGCTGGATGCCGGCGGATCATCCGCAGCGCGGGTCGGTGGCGCGGATGCTCACCCAACGGCTGGACGATGAGAGCGAACAGAACCCCGAGGATGAGCGCGTGCGGGCGCTGGCGGCCATCTCGCTGGGCCGGATGGGCGCCGCTGCGCACGTGGAAACGCTGGAAGCGTACGCCGAAAACGCGATGTATTTTGAGAATCTGGCCTGGTCTGCCCGCTGGGCACTCGAGCGGATCACCGGGGAGCCGATGGAGCCGGTTCCGCCCCGCCAGCGTACGCCCATTCTGTTTCTGACGCCGGTGCAGTGATGCCGCGCCCGCGTCGAGCCCGTCGCCGCATCGTCATTGCCGGCGCAAAAGGATATGGATACCGGAGGCACCGCCCGTGTCAGAAACCGACATCAACCCGAATGCCGATGGCTCGCAGATCCGCGTGCCGGTGCGTGTGCGCTATGCCGAGTGCGACCCGCAGGGCGTGGCCCATCACAGCGCCTATCCCGTGTGGCTGGAACTGGCCCGCACCGAACTGCTGCGCGCCAATGGCATGGTCTACCGTGAGCAGGAGGAGCAGGGCATCTACTTCGTGGTCGCGCGGCTCAACATCCGCTATCGCAGGCCGGCACGGTACGATGATCTGCTGACCATCCACGTCGAGCTTCTGCGCTGCGGGGCCTCGATCGTCGAGCACCACTACCAGATCCGGCGCGAGGGTGAACTGATCGCCGAGGCCCAGACCACCCTCGCCTGCACCGGTGCCGACGGCCGTCCCCGCCGCGTGCCCGAGGCCATGGAGCGCTGCCCGCAGCGAGCGCCGACATGAGCGGGTCAGCGCCGATTCCCATCATGCAGGTGGGCCTGGGCCCCATCGGCCTCGAGCTGGCCCGGTTCATCGGCCAGCGCGGCGGTTTGAAGCTCGTGGCGGCGGTGGATGTGGACCCGGCGCTGAGCAGCCGTTGTCTGGCCGAGATTGCCGAAGCCGATGTGGACCCTTCACTGCGCATCGAGGCGGACCTCGCCGCCGCCCTGGCACGCTGCGGGGATGGCCTGCGCGGCGGGGTGGCTCTGGTGGCGACCGGTTCGAGCCTCGAGGCCGTTACGCCGACGATCCTCGAACTGGTTGGCAGCGGCCTGCACGTGGTATCGAGCTGTGAGCAGCTCAGCTACCCCTGGCAGACGCTGCCGCAACTGGCTTGCCGCATTGATGGGGCCGCGCGCGACAGGGGCGTGGCCGTGCTGGGAACCGGCGTGAACCCGGGCTTTCTCATGGACCTGCTGCCGGCGGCCTTGAGCGGGGTGTGCCGGCAGGTTCGCCACGTGCATGTCGAGCGGTGTCAGGATGCCGCCCAGCGCCGCCTGCCCTTCCAGAAGAAGGTGGGTGCCGGGCTGGATCGCGGCGCGTTCGAGGCCAGGGTCAAACAGGGCACACTGCGGCACGTGGGGTTGACCGAGTCGATGCACATGATCGCCGCAGCGCTCGGCTGGGGTGTGGAACGCGTTGAAGATGTCATCGAGCCTGTCTTTGCGCAGAGCCCGATCCACGCCGGCGATGAGCTTATCCCCGTCGGCCACGCCCGCGGCGTGCTCCAGACCGGCCGCGCCTTCATCGCCGATCGCGAGGTCATCCGCCTCACCTTCCGTGCCGCCGTGGGCGAGCCGCGCAGTTACGAGCGCATCCACTTCGACGCCGATCCGCCCGTGGACCTGCTCATCGACGGTGGCATCCACGGCGATGCCGCCACCATTGCCATGCTTATCAACGCCACTGCAACCATCGGCCGCGCTGCCCCCGGCCTGCGCACCATGATCGACATTGCCCCCCCGCCCTCGCGGGGGGCATAAGTGGTGGAAGCATCCGAAACCACCGCGCACCAGGGATGGGCCTTGTTCAGGTGGTCTTGCGACGTCGATTGCGGCACATGACCGCATCGCAAGTCTGGCATCGACACCACCATCACGCCGTGGCTGCCACCGTCGGTGGTGGGGCGGCGGTGCCGCATGCAACCACATCCCAGTCGGCGCCGTCGCGGATCACGCGGCGGTAGAGGGTATCGCGCTCGATGGGGATGAACCCGGCCTCGCGGATGGCGCGGCGGAGGGTGGGCACGTCCACGTGCTGATCGGTGTCGCTGCCGCCGACCCTGGTGATGTCGTACCAGCCGACCGTGCCGTCGATGTCATCGACGCCGAAGCTGAGGGCCAGTTGCGACAGCTCCAGGGTCTGCATGATCCAGAAGGCCTTGACGTGCTCGAAGTTGTCCAGCATCAGCCGGCACACGGCCAGCATCTTCAGATCGTCCAGCCCCGTCGGCCCGTGCAGGTGGCCCAGGGCCGAGCCATCGGGCACGAACGGCAGGGGGATGACGGTCTGAAAGCGGCCCCGGTGGCCGGCGCTGATGGCCTCATCCTGGGCCTGGCGCAGCAGGCACAGGTGCTCGATGCGGTCCTCGGGCGATTCGATGTGGCCGTAGAGGATCGTGGCGTTGCTGAACAGGCCCAGTTCGTGGGCGGTGCGGTGGACCTCGATCCACTTGTCCGAGCGGATCTTGCCCTTGAAGGCCTGATCGTGCACACGGTCGTCGAAGACCTCGGCCCCGCCGCCGGGCAGCGAGCCCAGCCCCGCCGCGGCCAGGTCGGCCAGCACGCCGCGGAGGTCGCCCGGCCGCCGGTCGATGCGGGCCAGGTGCACGATCTCGACGGCGGTGAAGGCCTTGATGTGCAGCTTCGGCGCTGCGGCCCGGATGGCGCTGAGCGTGCCCGTGTAATAGGAAAAGTCCAACCACGGGTGCAGCCCGCCGACGATGTGAATCTCCGTCGCCCCGGCCTCGGCGGCACTGCGGGCCAGGTCGGCGATCTGCGCTGTGGAGTACTCGTAGACCCCGTCCTGGCCCTTCTTGCGGTAGAACGAGCAGAAGCGGCACGACAGGGCGCAGAGGTTGGTGTAGTTGATGTGGCGGTTGATGTTGTAATAGGCCGCCAGGCCGTGGCGGCGGCGCCGGGCATGGTCGGCCAGGCGGCCGATGGTCCAAATATCGCCGCTTTGCAGCAGCGCCACGCCCTCGGCCGGCTCCAGCCGCCGTCCCTCGAACACCTTGGCCGCAATCGGTTTGAGCGTCGCATCCATCGCCGGCCCATCATAGGGCAATTCGCCCCTTCGGCATACCCCCCGCGGGAGCCTCGCAGCCCCCCGCCCGGACGCCGCCCGGCGTGCGGAGTACCTGCCCGGGGTGGCAGCCGGCGGCCGACAGTTCCGGGCCTGCGGGACGTGCCCCCGGCCTCGGTCACCCAAGCCCGCCAAGATCGTCATGCACGTGGCCTTGAAGGGGCGGGGGCATCGTCGGCCCCAACCGTTTTCCATCGCAGCCGCCAAAGGCCCACGTGGCCGACGATGAGCACGATGACGGTCTCGACCGCGCGGTCGATCAGCGCGGCGGCCAGGGCGACCGCGGCGGGGGCGCCGGCGGTCTGCACCATCGCCAGCCCGATGGCCCACTCGCGAAGCCCCAGGCCCGCCGGGGTGATGCGCATCAGCCGCACCACCACGCCCGCCGCCGCGGCCAGGGCGGCATCCATCGCACCGATGCCGTGACACAGCACGGCCATGGCCAGCCCCAGCCTCGCCCCGTGCGCGGCCAGGTCCAGAGCTTTCAGCGGCAGCCACGACCAGACATCCGCCGCGGGACGGGGCACCAGCCGCCGCAGAATGGGCACGCTGAGCACCGTCAGCACGCTCAGGGCCGCCACAAGCATCGCCCAGCGGCCCGCCCCCGCGCCCACCAGCAGCCCCGCCAGCAGTGCCCCCGCCGCGGCCACCGTCAGCCCCATGACGATGCCCAGTCCCAGTGGCGACCGCGCCAGCGGCACGCCGTGACGGGCACGCAGGTACACCGCGCGGCCGGCCCAGCCGGCCAGGGGGATGTAGCCCAGCAACTCACTGGCCGCCACCAGGTGCCACATCGTCGACAGCTTCACAGCCGGCTGGGCATCCAGGGCACGGGTGATCTGCCACCACAGCCGCGTGGTCAGCAGCAGGTTGGCCACCACCAGCGCGGCGATCGCCAGCAGGGGCAGGGGGGCCAACTGCGCATCGGCGGGCCACTTCAGCCCGCGTATCGCGTGTACCACGGCCGCGGCCAGCAGCCCCAGCCCCAGCAGCATTGCACCCAGCCGCCACCATCGGCTCCACGTGGTCATGCGGCCATGGTATCCACCGCATCGGCCGGCGGGCGGTTCGGCCTGCGCATGGCCCCGTGGCAGGGGACGACGGTGGCGCCGCTGCGCGTGCAGCCGCATGGGCCACAAATCCCCGCGGCGATCCATCGACCAGGCCGGAGCCGCTGTGGCCTGAGGCCTTCTGCCCGCGAACGTGTTAGAATGAATCAGCCGCGGCAGCCGGCGGGCGGCGACGGATTGGCAGCCGGCCATGAAACGGGCCGGTGCTCTGGGTGCGGACGGCCGGCATCGTGGATGGAAGGAGCCTTGCCATGGCGCAGAGTCAGGTCCCCGGTGCCAGGTCGTGGCACCACAGCGTCTTCATCACCGTCATCGCCCTCGGCGCCCTGCTCACCGTCGGCGGTGTGGCGAGCATCGTCATGCTGGGCGATGATGCACTACGCGGCCCCTACGGGGTGGCCGATTCGAGGCTGGCGCTGGTGCTTCAGTTGATCGCCCTGCTGGGCATGGGGTTGCTCGTGGCCGCCGTGGTGGCCTGGCCGATCGCCGCCCACATCGCCGCGATGCGCCAGGCGGTGGAGCACAACCGCCACGATGGCGAGGTCGAGCGCCTGCTGCGTTCGATCAACGAGCGGCTGCTGCTGAGCGACACGGCCAAGCGGATCGCCTACCGCGAGCAGGACCGCGCTGCGCTGCGCCGTGCGATCAACGATGACATCGCCAAGAGCGACTTCGAGGCCGCGCTGGCCATGGTCGAGGAGATGCGCGAGCAGTACGGC
>PUMS01000055.1 GCA_003551485.1 Phycisphaeraceae bacterium
AACGATGATGCCGTGGGCCCGCCACATCACCGCGGCTGGAGGACCGAGCCTTCGGGGGCCGTGACAGGTATCATCCGGCGATGAGTCAGCGACGATGGAGCAACCCCGAGTTGTTGGTGCGGGGTGAGAAGTTCAGCGTGTATCGTGTGGATGTGCCCATCGGGGCGGACAGCGCGAGTGCTGCCGGGGATGAAGCTGCGGGCGAGGGGGGCGGTGAGGGGGGGCGGCGGCTGAGGCGGGAGGTGGTGGACCATCCGGGGGCGGTGGTGATCCTGCCGCTGCTGGAGGATGGCCGGGTGGTGCTGATCCGCAGTCAACGCTGGGCGATCGGGCGGACGATCCTCGAACTGCCCGCGGGCACGCTCGAGCCGCCGCCGCAGACCCCGGCGGGCTGCGCCGGGCGCGAGCTGCTGGAAGAGACCGGTTACGAGGCCGCCGAACTTCGGCCGCTGCTGGCCTTCTACAGCGCCCCCGGTTTCTGCACCGAGCTGCTGCACGCCTTTGTCGCCACGGGGCTGACCTGGCGGGGCCAGCAGCTCGAGCCGGGCGAGCGGATCGAGCCGGTGGCCATGACCCGGCCGCGGGTCCTGGCGGCGATCGCGTCCGGCTCGATCGTGGATGCCAAGACCCTCACCGTGCTGCTCTACTATCATTACCTTCACGCCAAGGCGGAAGCACCGGCATGAACTGGCAGGAACGCGACTACAACCGACCGACCGGCAGCGGTGGTGGAGGCCTCTTCGGCGGTGGGGGCGGCCTCTTCGGCGGCGGTGGGGGGGGCGGCGGGGGCTGGCAGTTTGCCAACCCCCTCAGCGGTGTCTACATCGTCAAGTGGCTGCTGTTCATCAACATCGCCGTCTGGGTGTTGGACCTGTTCATGGGCGGGGGCGTGCGCGATCTGCGCAATAGCCAGATCGCCGCATGGGGGGCGTTTTCCATCCAGGGGGCGCTGAGCGAGTGGCAAATCTGGCGCTGGTTCACCTACCAGTTCATTCACGCCGGCTTCGGCCACCTCTTGATGAACATGGTCGGGCTGTTTTTCTTCGGCCCGCTGCTGGAGCGGTGGTGGGGCAGCCGACGGTTTCTGGCCTTCTACCTGATCTGCGGCATCTGCGGGGCGTGGTTCTACGCGGCACTGTACTTCCTGCTCGGGCATGAGACCTACGGTGTGCTGCCCGCCACCCAACTCGTGGGCGCCTCGGGGGCGATCTTCGGCATTCTCATCGGCGCGGCGGTGATCGCACCCAACCAGACGGTGATGCTGCTGATCCCGCCGATCCCGATGAAGATGCGCACACTGGCGCTGATCCTGCTGGGCGTCACCGCGTTCATCATCATCACCGGCGGGCCCAACATCGGCGGTCAGGCGGCCCACCTTGGCGGGGCGATCATGGGCTACCTGCTGGTCAAGCGGCCCTGGGCGCTCGACTTTGCCGACCGCATCGCCGCCGGCGCCCGCGACGGCTCACCGCGCTCGACCGACCGCCTGACCCGCCGGGCCGAACGCCAGCGCCGCCGCGAGGCCGAGGAAGAGGCCGAGGTCGACCGCATTCTGGTCAAGGTCAAGGACGAGGGCCTCCAGAGCCTCACCAGCCGCGAGCGAGCCACCCTCCGCCGCGCCACGCAGCGCCAGGGCGGGCGAAGGTGAGCGCTGATTCGGCCCCGCCCCGAAAGGGATCAGGCCGTAGGGTGGGTAGAGCGAGGTCCTCCGAGCGAAACCCACCACCCCGCGCTGCGAGCACGGCCCGCGCTGCTGCTTTCCAAGGCCAACATGGCGCGCGTTGGGTGCCCCCCAACTCCTCTTGCGGCCCTGCTCACCCGGCGGGGAAGGCCCCGGCGCCTGTCGCGGTCGCCACGCCAAAGTGGTGGGTTTCGCTCGGAAGACCTCGCTCTACCCACCCTACGCTCTCTCCATTTCAAGGGCGGTTTTCAGGGCAGCAAGTGGCATCCCGCGACGGGCGTCACGCACGTCCGCTGGGGCGGGTCCGATGCTCTGCGGGTTTGACATCCACCCGGCGGGTCTTAGTATCGACTGCTCTGGTGGGGGTGTGCGTGTGTCGAGGCCGGTGTTGCGCGGTTATGCATGGAAGAGATGCTCGATCGAGCCCGTCAGTTGATGGCCCAGGGCCGCCACGGCCCGGCGGCTGAGCAGTTGCTGCGGCTGCTGGAGACGCAGCCGCAGCGTGCCGAAGCGCGTGATCTGCTGCGCCAGTGCCTGGAGGCGATGAGTGCCTCTCGCCGGCCGAAGGCCGTCGGGGCGGGCGACTACCTCCGCCGTGCGGCCATGCTCGCGCTGGCCATGGCCCTGCCCTGGGCGGCGGCGGTGGTGACGGCGTGGCTGATGCTGGGTTTCGAGCATTACCTGGTGCCTTGCCTGCTCGGCGCCGGGTGCATGATCGTGCCCACCGCGCTGATGCTGCCGCTGCCGCAGGCCCAGCCGGCCAAGCGGCAGTTCGATACGCTGGCGGTGATCTTCGGCCTGGGCTGGCTTGCGGTGTCGATGCTTTACGTCGCCCGCGGCACGAGCCGGCCGGAGGCGATGCTGGGCTTTGCCCTTCTGCTTGCCGGCTCGGTGCTGGCCTCGCTGGCGGTGCTGCTGAGCCACCGTCGGCAACTCGGCGGCGGTGGGCAGTAGACGCCGCCGCGCTGCAACGCGGCCGGGTTCGGGGACAGGTGTGGAGCGGCTGGATCGCGCCGCGACGGCAGCATCCGCACGAGGAGGTCGTATGGTGACCGAGGCATGCCCCTACGTTTCGCGCGGCGGGCTGAAGCTGCGTGCAGCGCTCGAGGCCTTCGGCCTCGACGTGCGGCAGGCCGTCTGCGCCGACCTCGGGGCGAGCATCGGCGGGTTCACCCATTGCCTGATCCAGGCCGGTGCGGCGAAGGTCTACGCGGTGGACACCGCCTACGGCGTGCTGGCCTGGCTGCTGCGCCAAGACCCGCGGGTGGTGGCGATGGAGCGGGCTAATGCCCTGCACTTGGATCCGGGCATCCTGCCCGACTTCACCGGCTGCTCGCTGGTGTGCCTGGACATGGGCTGGACGCGCCAGGCCCACGCCGTGCCCGCTGCGCTGCGCTGGCTTGGGCGCGAGGGTGAAGGTCGGATCGTGACACTGATCAAACCCCACTACGAGGTGGGCGAACCCGACGTGCGGCGACAGCCGGGCATTCTCGACGATGAGCACGCCGAGGCCGTGCTGCACGACGTGCTGGAGGCCATGCCCGCCCTGGGCGTCCGCGTGCTGGGCTGGATCGAATCCCCCATCCGCGGCGGCGGCCGCCGCCACCGCCGCGAAGGCAACCGCGAGTTCCTGGCCCTGTTGGCCCCGCGGGTGGGCTGAGGTCCGCAGCGCGTGGTTTCTTCCCCCTCTCTTGCCTCGGGAGGGGAGAGCGAAACGGAGGAAGCCGGATTTTTCAGAGCACCAGCGCATCGACGGCCTGCCCAGAGGAGCCCAACGGCCATGACCATCCAGCAGAACACCTGGCGAACGCACTTTCCCGTGCTCGAGCACGTCAACTTCTTCAACCACGCCGGGGTTTCGGTCATCAGCAGGCCGGCGGCGGATGCGCTGGCTCGCTATGCCCATGAGGCCAGCCATGGCGAGGGCCTGGCCGGCGCCTGGCATCGGCGGTTGGAGCAGGTGCGCAGCGTCTGTGCGCGGCTGATCGGTGCCAGCGGCCCGGAAGAGATCGCCTTCATTCCCAACACCTCGACCGGTCTTTCACTGGTGGCGCGGGGGCTGCGCTGGAAAGAGGGTGACCAGGTGGTGATCACCAATGTCGAGTACCCGGCCAATCGTTATCCGTGGCAGGACCTTGGGCGGTTCGGCGTCGAGATGGTCGAGGTGGCGCAGCGCAGCGACCGGCGCATCCACATGGAAGACGTCATCGCCGCCATCGGGCCGCGCACGCGCATCGTGTCGCTGTCGCACGTGCAGTATGCCAGCGGCCACCGCATCGACCTCGCTCCCATCGCCGAGGCGGTCCATGCGCAGGGGGGCTACCTGTGCGTGGATGCGATCCAGAGCCTGGGGGCGATGCCGATGGACGTCTCGGCCGCGGGCATCGACTTCCTGGCCGCCGATGGCCACAAGTGGCTGCTGGGGCCGGAGGGGGCGGGGCTGTTCTACTGCCGCGCTGCGCTGCTGGAGCAGCTTCACCCGGCGATCGTGGGCTGGCTGAACATGGTCGAGGCGATGGACTTTGGCAACTACCGCTACGAGTTCGCCCCCAGCGCGCAGCGCTTCGAGCCGGGCAGCTACAACGTGCCGGGCCTGCTGGCGATGGGCGCCAGCATCGACCTGCTGCTGGAGATCGGACTGGAGACGGTCTGGGACCGGCTCTACGCGGTGACGCAGCGGCTGGTGGAGGGGCTGGAATCGGCCGGCTGGGGCATCTGGTCGCCGCGACAGTGCGAGGATGAGTGCAGCGGCATCGTGGTCTTCGAGCCGCCGCCGCAGCGCCAGGTCGATGTCCGCCGCCTGGTGGCCGAGTTGAAGCGCTGTGGCCACATCATCGTCGTGCGCGAAGGCCGCCTCCGCGCCAGCCCCCACTTCTACAACGACCCGGCCCAGATCGACGCCCTGCTGGCCGACCTGGAGGCATGTACGCGGCCGTGAACGCAGTATTACAAGTCAGATCTCTGCTTACGAATTGCATGATGTTACGCGGACTTGAGTCGCACGCGCAGGCGGTGGCGAACCCGGCTGCTCCGCCGTTGCCGCGTTCATCCGAGTAATCCGTCGATCACTCTCTAGCCCTTATTGACCTTTAGAAAAGTAAAGCTCGCCACGAATAATGGTCAATGTCCACCCATATGAGACCGCACGGAAGCCCCAAAGAGCTGGAGCGGCGGCGCTACAAGGCTGTGACGCTGCTGCGGGAGGGAAAAAAGGACATTCGGTCAACCATGTCGCTTGACGAGTGGCCGCAACACCCAAGAGCGTGCGGCAGTGGTGGCGCGAGTACACATACAACGGCGCCGAAGGGTTGAAGGCCAAGCCTGCGCGCGGTCGTCCCAGCAAGCTGACGGTTCGCCAGAAGCGCGGACTGCGCCAACGTCTGATGCGAGGTGCCCGCAGCCAGGGCTTCGCCACGGACCTGTGGACGGGCCGACGCGTCCAGCAACTGATCCACCGCTGTTACGGTGTGGAATACCATCATTGCCACGTGGATTGGATGCTTCAGCAACCCGGTTTTTCCCCCTCAAAAGCCCGAGCGTTGCGCTGCCGAGCGCGATGAAGCAGCCGTGGCCCACTGGATCGCCCATGCCTGGCGACGCATCAAGCGGCTGGTTCATCGCTGGCACGCTCATCTGGTTTCCATCGATGAAACAGGCTATTTGCTGCATCCCTTGGTTCAGCGCACCTGGACGCAACGCGGCCGGACACCGAAGCTCGATGTCCGCATGCGAAGCCGCCGCAAGCTTTCGGCAATTGTCGCCATCTCCGTTTCGCCGATGCGTCGTAGGTTCGGACGTTACGTGGCGCTGCATCGTGACAAGGCCATCAGTCAGGAACAGACGGTGGACTTTCTGCGTCAACTGCGCCGCCACCTCTCGGGATCGATCGTCATCGTGTGGGACAACCTCTGCT
>PUMS01000138.1 GCA_003551485.1 Phycisphaeraceae bacterium
CCACCATCCAGTCCAGCAGCAGCGGGTCGTGGTCGCGCACGGCCTGTGCGCTGGCCTCGAAGCCACCCAGGTGCCACAGTCCCACCATGCCCGCCGCCAGCAGCGCCACCAGCATCAGCAGGCCCTGGAAGGTGTCGGTCCAGCTCACGGCCAGGAACCCGCCGATGGCGGTGTAGACCAGGATCGCCGCCGCGCCCGCCGTCACCGCCCAGAAGTAGTCGATCTCGAAAACGGCCTCGAATAGCACCCCGCCCGCGGTCAGGCCGGAGCCGACATACAGCGTCAGGAACACCAGGATCGCCACCGATGCCAGCGTGCGCAGCAGCCGGGTGCGGTCCTCGAAGCGGGCCTCGAGGTAGTCGGGGATCGTCAGGGCATTGCCCAGGCGTTGCGTGGCCTCGCGCAGGCGGGGCGCCACCAGCCGCCAGTTGAGATAGGTGCCGATCAGCAGCCCCAGCGGCATCCACACCGCCGCCAGGCCTGCCCGATAGGCCAGGCCCGGCAGCCCCAGCAGCAGCCAGCCGCTCATGTCCGAGGCCTGCGCGCTCAGCGCCGTCACGCCCGGCCCCAGCCGCCGTCCGCCGAGGATGTAGTCGGCCAGGTTCGTGGTCATCCACCACGCCACCACGCCCAGCGCCAGCACGATCAGCAGGTAGATGATGAACGTCGCCGTGACCATACGCACCCCTCTGCGGGCCGCCTTCGCCGCCCTCGCCGCGGGCAGCACACCGCCGATTGCCAACCGCGGCAAGGCCCTCGGGCCTGGAACCGGCCCAGATCGTACCGAATCGCCACGGGTGCGGGTAGGGTAAACCCATTTTGCGCGGGTGGCATGGTCAGCGGCCTTCCCGGGGCGTCCGCGGGCCGATGGCCATGAGCAACCCACCGCAGCGCTGAATACCGCCCGGGATCGCCGCAACCGACACATGGCCATCCGGCGAAGCCCCCCCGGAAGCCCGCTGACCATGCCACCCGCCAGTGGTGCCGGGTGCCGTGGCACACGGGGCGGTCAGTTGACCGTCTTGGGGTGCTATCGTATTGTCGGGGCTCGGCCGCGCGGGCGCATTTTTGCCGTGCCGGCCTGTCCGACCCCGGTTGCAACATCCTCCATCCCACGGGAAGCGATACCATGAACACGTCCACGACCGTCCAGCAGCGTCTGCTCACCCCCGGCCCCACCGCCGTCCCCCAGCCGGTGCTCGAGGAGATGGCGCGGCCGATCATTCATCACCGCACGGCCGAGTTCGAGGCCATCTTCGCCGAGGTTGGCCAGCGCCTCGCGAAGCTGATGCAGACCCGCGGACCGGTGCTCTCGATCGCCGGCAGCGGCACCACCGCCTTCGAGGCGGCACAGGTCTCGCTGGCCCGCCCGGGCTCGACGGTGGTGGCCGTGGGCGGGGGCAAGTTCGGTGAGCGCTGGCAGGACATCTTCGATCAGTACGAGGGGACCATGACGCTCAAGCCACTGCGCATCGAGGTGCCCTGGGGCGAGGCGGTCAGCCCCGACACCATCGAGCAGGTGCTGCGCGAGCATGAGGATGTCAGCCTCGTGGCCGTGGTGCATTCGGAGACCTCGACCGCCACGGCCTGCGACATCCGCGCGGTGGCCGCGGCGGTGCAATCGGCAGCGCCGGGGGCGCTGCTACTGGTCGATGGCATCACCTCGGTGGGCGCGATGCCGATCGAGCAGGATGCCTGGGGCATCGACGCCCTGGTCACCGGCTCGCAGAAGGCGCTGATGCTGCCGCCGGGGCTGGGCTACGTGGGCCTGGGCGAGCGGGCGCTGATGCGGCTGGAGGAGGTCAAGGCCGGCCCCTGCTACAACCTCGACCTGCGCCGCTGGCTCAAGGCCCATGCCAAGAACACCGTCCCCTTCACCCCGCCGGTGAGCCTGATCCGCGGCCAGCTCGTGGCGCTGAAGATGATCGAGCAGGAGGGGCTTGAGAACGTCCACAAGCGCACCGCCGCGCTGGCCCGCGCCACGCGCGCCGCGTTCACCACGCTGGGGCTGGCCCTGTGCAGCCACAGGCCCAGCGACTCGGTCAGCGGGGCCTACTACCCCGATGAGGTCGACGACAAGACCTTCCGCAGCGCACTGCGCGACGAGTACGGCATCCACATTGCCGGCGGGCAGGACGGCCGCGGCGCCTCCTGGAGCGGGCGCATCTTCCGCCTCAGCCACATGGGCTACGTCAGCGCGGAAGACACCCTCGCGGCATTGAGCGCCATCGAGACGTTGCTTCTGAAGCTGGCGCCCGGCACCATCGCGTGCAAGGCTGGCGAAGCCGTCGCCGCCGCGGAGGCGGAACTGGTCCGGTGAGCACGGGATGGGGGGCATCGCCGGATGCCACCGGCTGCTTGCCCGCCATTGCCCGTGGGGCCGATCCGCCACACCGATGGAAAAGCCATCAGCGGCACCCGGCACTCTTGTCCCTGCTACTGGGCAATGACGTGGCTGGCCTGGAACAGCGGCAGCATGAGGGCGGCGGCGACGAATCCGATGACGCCGCCCATGAACAGGATCATGCACGGCTCGATGAACTGCGTGGCGGTCTTGACCGCCTGGTTGTATTCCTCTTCGATGATCTCGGCGAGGCGCGAGAAGACAAAGCCCAGCTTGCCCGAGCGGTCCCCGGCATCGATCATCTGCGCCACCGGCTCGGGGATCAGGTCCGACTCCAGCAGCGGCCCGGACATGCGCTCACCGTTGCGGATGCTCGCGTCCACCTGCGCCCACAGATCGCGGTAGTAGCTGTTGGACACCACTTCCCGCACGATCTGCATGGCATCCATCACCGACACACCCGACTGCAGCAGCACCGCCATCGTGCGGAACATGCGGCTCTGATAGAGGCTGTTGCACACCGTTGAGAACACCGGCAGTGTGATGGCCAGGTAGTCGCGCTGGCGGCGGCCCAGCGGTGTCCTGCCCCACAACATCACCGCCGCCACCAGACCCAGCGCGCCGCCGGCCCACAGGTACCACTGGGTCAGCAGGCTCTGGCTCAGGTCCATCAGGATGCGCGTGGGCAGCGGCAGCGTGGCGCCGCGGGCGGCGAAGATGTCGGCAAACTGCGGCAGGATGACCGTCAGCACGAACACGGTCACCGCCAGGCAGGTGATGAACATGAACACCGGGTAGATGATCGCCGAGCGCACCCGCTTGAGCACGGCAAGCTCGCTCATCAGGTAGAGCGAGCAGCGGTGCAGCACAAGCGTCATCGTGCCGCTCATCTCGCTGGCGCGGATCAGCGCCGTCAGCGATGAAGGAAAGGCACGCGGGTGCATGGCCATGGCGTCCGAGAGCGAACGGCCTTCCTGCACGTTCTGGCTGATGTCTTCCAGCAGTTGGCGGAACCCCGGGTCCGTGGCCTGGCGGGCCAGGCAGTCCAAAGCCTCGCTGAGGTGGATGCCGGTTTCGACCATGACCGAGAGCTGCGACATCCACCAGGCCACCTGCGCCCGGCTCGCCCCGCCGCGCCAGCCTGAGCCGCCGGTGCCCGCCCCGGCCTCGCCGCCGCCGACAGCACCCTCGGACCGCGCATCGACGCCCAGCCGCACCACGAACAGGTTGCGGTCGCTGAGCAACTGTCCAGCCTGCTCGAGGCTGTCGGCGCTGATCAGACCGCCGGTGAGGCGGCCTTCATCATCTCGGGCTTCGTAGGCGAACCTGGGCATGGGCACTCACATCAGGGAGATTGCAGGATCGAAGGCACACGGCGGATCCGCGGCGGTGGGGCGGGGCGCCAAGGGCGGCGGTTCAGGCCGCCTGCTGGCCGGTCTCGGCCGGCTCATCCATGCCGGCATCGCTCCGGGCGACGATCTCCAGCAGCGATTCGACGCCGATGAGCCCATCTCTGACCTTGCTCAAGCCGTCATCGAGCAGCGTGCTGATGCCGCGCTGCCGCGCCAGCCTGCGAATCGCGGCGATGCTCGGGTCGTGCAGGATGCCGGTGAGCATCTGCTCGTTGAGCGTCAGCAGTTCGAACACGCCGATGCGGCCGAAAACACCTTTGTCCCGGCATCGCGAACAGCCGGTACCGACATAGGCGGTCTCGATCGGGCAAGTGCCCCCGCACAGCCGCGCCAGTGTCTGGGCCGTGGCCGGCTTGAGCGGCTGCGGCCTCGAACAGTGCGGGCACAGGCGCCGCACCAGGCGCTGCGCCAGCACCGCTCGAAGCGAGGCGGCCACGAGGTAGGGCTCCACGCCCATGTTGATCAGCCGCGGCACGGCGGTGGGCGCATCGTTGGTGTGCAGCGTCGAGAGCACCAGATGGCCGGTGAGGGCGGCTTCCGTGGCGAGCCTGGCCGTCTCGACGTCGCGAATCTCGCCGACCATGATCACGTCCGGGTCCTGCCGCAGCAGCGATCGCAGCGCCTTGGCGAAGGTGAAGCCGGCCTGGACGTGGACCTGGAACTGATTCGTTCCCGCCAGGCGCCGTTCGACGGGGTCTTCGATCGTGCTGATGTTGCGCGTCTCGTTGACGATCTCGGCCAGGGCGCCGTAGAGCGTGGTGGACTTGCCGCTGCCGGTGGGGCCGGTGACCAGGACGATGCCGTTGGGCTGGCGCACCACCTCGCGGAAGCGCTCGAGCATCGCCGGGGCGAAGCCCAGCACCTCGAGCCCTTCGATCGAGGCGGCGCGGTCGACCAGCCGCATCACCACCTTCTCGCCAGTCTTGGCCGCCATGGTCGAGATGCGCAGTTCGATCGCCCGCTGGTCCATCGCCACGGTCAGGCCGCCGTCCTGGGGCAGGCGCCGCTCGGAGATGTCCATGCCCGCGACGATCTTGATGCGGCTGACCACCGCCGGCAGCAGCCGCGAAGCCGGCCGTATGGTTTCGACCAGCTCGCCGTCGACGCGGTAGCGCACGCGGAAGGTCGATTCACCCGGCTCTATGTGGATGTCGCTGGCGCGCATCTCGACGGCCTTGTGAACGATGTAGTTGACCAGCTTGACCACCGGCGAATCACCGGCGGCGGCCTCGAGGTCGGCCACGTTGTCGCTCTGCTGCTCTTCGACGACGGTCAGGTCGTTGCCGCCGACCTCATCGAGGATGCCATCGAGCGCTTCGCTGGTCGTCTCTTCCCCGCCGGTGGACTGGCCGCCGACGCCGGCGACCTCCTTGCGGGTGTGTGAGATGTTCTGCGGTGTTGCTGCAAGCACCTGC
The DNA here is from genome assembly GCA_003551485.1 of Phycisphaeraceae bacterium. Lineage (GTDB taxonomy): Bacteria > Planctomycetota > Phycisphaerae > Phycisphaerales > Phycisphaeraceae > B1Sed10-187. Next base: position 5,172 of record PUMS01000138.1, read on the forward strand.
ACCTGGCAGCCGGAGCGCTGGGCGATATCTTCGATGAGCACCACATCGGTGAACCGCTCGACGGCGATGGTGAGCCAGCCCTCGGCCACCGACACCGGCAGGAGGGTGTGCTTTTCGATGAAGCCGGCGGGCAGGCAGTCCAGCGCTTCGGGCTGAACCATGGCAGCGCCCAGCTCGACGAAGGGGATGTTGAGCGACTCGGCGACCGCGGCGACGACGTCCTCGGGCCTGACGAACTCCAGCTCGATGAGAATCTCACCGAGCAGTTTGTCCGGCGCTGCCTGCTTCTGATGCTTCAGCGCCGCTTCGAGCTGCGCCTCGCTGATCAGGCCTCGCTGTTGCAGCAACTGCCCG
>PUMS01000062.1 GCA_003551485.1 Phycisphaeraceae bacterium
AGCGCGGCCGTCTCGGCCGCATTCCGGCCTCCGGCCTCCGGAGCGGCCGGGACGGCCGCGCTCCATGGGGCGTCCGCCTTGGCGCCGACATTTTCATCCTCGGGGGCGAGGCCCCCGCCTCATGAGACACTGCCCTGAAAATCCGGCTCCTCTGACTCCCTCTCCCTCTGGGAGAGGGCCGGGGTGAGGGCAGACACGCAGGGTGGGTCCAAACCTGCCTTCACCCCCGGCCCCCCTCCCCGTGATCCCCGTCGGAGAGTGGGGCAACAGGCGGCGGGGTCGGCCCTTTGGCTGTTCGACTGCTCATCCACCTCCATGAGACGCGATTGCACCGTGCGTCGAGGTTGCGGCACACGGCGGCGCCGGCGATGCAACCCCGCCGGGTTCGACAGCGGCGCGGGAATGGCTACGCTGATGAGCGGATGCGGAGGGGTGGGGGTGGACGCGGCGGGAACTGGCCCGGTCGGCCCGGAGGTAGGTCGAGCCATGTGAGTACGGATCGCCCATGAGACTGATGCTGATCGGTGCTGGTGGAAGACTCGCAGCGCAGCTTGCGCGCAGCGCCGGCGGTGCCGGGGGGGCAGCGCGTCGGGTGGAGGTGATCGGGATCGATCATGCCCGGCTGGAGCTGACCGATCACGCCGCCATCGAGCGGCTGGTCGGTGAGCATGAGTTCGACGTGCTGGTCAACTGTGCCGGCTATTGCCCCCCGCCGGGTCAGCCGGTGGATGCAGCGCGGGCGTTCGAGGTCAACGCACTGCCCGCGGGCGTGCTGGCGTCGTGCTGCCGGCGAAAGCGGGCGGTGATGGTGCAACTGAGCGGTTGTGAGGTTTTCGACGGCGTGGCGGGGCGGGCGTACACCGAGCAGGATGCGCCCGGTCCGATCACCGTGGCCGGCGCCGCCCGGGCGATGGCCGAACGGCTCACCCTCAACGCCAACCCCCAGGCCCTGGTCCTGCGCCTCGGGCGGCTCTTCGGCCAGGTGCGTCCGCCGGTAGTGCCCGCCAATGGCGCAGCCGGTGCGACCACCGCGGCAGACCACTGCACATCCCCCACACGCGAGGATGCCGCCGCGCCGCTCTCGCCGCCGACGCTGCCCGCAGATGACGTCGATTCGCTGATCAGGCACTGCCTGGATGAGGCGCGGCTGCGCGGCCGGCGTGAGCTTCACATCGGTGACGATCAGCGGTTCTCGCTGCTTTACCTGAGCGATGCCGCAGCGCTGATCCTTTCCCTGCTGGTGGCCAAGGCGCCGCCGGGGGTCTACCACCTGGCCAACGCCGGGGCGGTCACGGGCGTGGATCTTGCCCGCCGCGTGATCGCGGCCGCAAGGCTCCAGGCGCGGGTGATCTCGCTCAACAGCCGCTCCGCCTCCGCTCACCCGCTGCGCGATCACAGCCTCGACATCCGCCGGCTGGCCAGCGTGCTGGGGCGCATCCCCCACTGGTCCGACGCCCTCGACCGCCACCTTCGCCACGACCGGCTGCTTTGACAGGCACCGCTGCGCAGCGGCGCCGGGCATCGGCATCCGCCGGGCCGGTTTTCATCACCGGGCGTGCGGTGGGTTGCCCTGTGCGATTGCGGGCTGGCGCTACACTTTCACGATGCCCCCGCCCGCCGCGCCCATCATGCACGTGGACATGGATGCCTTCTTCGCCGCCATCGAGGTGCTCGATGAGCCGGCGCTGGCGGGCCGGGCGCTGCTGATCGGCCACGATGGCCCGCGCGGGGTGGTGGCCACCGCCTCGTATGAAGCGCGGCGCTACGGCTGCCATTCGGCTCAGCCCATGGCCGAGGCGAAGCGGCGCTGCCCCCACGCCGTCATCCGCCCGCCTCGTGGCAGGCGTTACGCAGAGGTCTCGCGCGAGGTGTTCGGTATCCTCGAATCGGTCACGCCGCTGGTCGAGCCGCTCAGCATCGATGAGGCCTTCCTCGACGTCACCGGCTCACCCATCGCCGGGGGCGAGCCGGTCGCCATCGCCAGGCATTTGAAGGATCGCATCCGCCGCGAGCTGGGGCTGACATGCTCGATCGGTCTGGCACCGGTGAAGTTCCTGGCCAAACTCGCCTCCGAGGTCGACAAGCCCGATGGGCTGACCGTTCTGAGGCCGGAAGATGTCGACCGCTTCCTGCTGGCGCTGCCATTGCGCAAGCTCTGGGGCATCGGGCCGGCCACCGAGGCGAAGCTGGCCGGCCTCGGCATTTACAACATCGCCGCGCTGCGCCAGGTGCCCGCCGAGCGGCTCGAGGCACACCTGGGCAGCCACGGCCCCTGGCTGAGGCAACTCGCCCACGGCATCGACCCGCGGCAGGTCACGCCCGATCACGAGGCCAGGAGCATCAGCCAGGAGCACACCTTCGGCCGCGACGTCGAGCAGCCGCAGCCGGTGCGCGACCTGCTGCGTCGGCAGACCGAAGCGGTGGCCGACCGCCTCCGCCGCGCCGGTCTGCTCGCCGCGGGCGTGACGGTCAAGCTGCGCTACGGCCGGTTCCAGACCATCACCCGTTCGAACACGCTCGAGCAGCCCAGCGATGTGACGTGGGTGTTGTGGCAGAGCGTGGCGGAACTGTTCGATCGCTGGGCTGCTGTCGCCTTCCAGCCGGTGCGCCTCATCGGCGTGGGGGCCGGCCCGCTGCTGCGCGCCGGGGCGGGGCAATTGACCCTGTTCGAGGACCCCCTCATCGAGAAGCAGCGCCGCATCGACCGCGCCGTCGACCACATCCGCAACCGCTACGGCCCCGGCGCCATTCATCGCGGCGGAAGGGCCGAGCCCTGACCACCCACCCTACGGCCTGCTCCCCTCGGCGGGCGAATTTCAGGGCCTTGTCTCACGAGGCGGCGCCGCACCCACGAGGACGAAAATCACGGCAGGCTTTTCTCCCCTCTCCCACCGGGAGAGGGGGCGGGGGTGAGGGAGGGTTCGGACGGGTTTTGCGCATCTCCCCTCACCCCGGCCCTCTCCCGGAGGGAGAGGGAGTTATTTTCAGGGCAGGTCAGGCTGGAAGCCTGCACCACGACGGGCCGGGCGGCCGGCCCGGCGATCTTCAGAGCGGTGTCGCCCCATTGCGTTGCGGGGGCATCACGCGGCTCAGGGATTTAAGGATGTGTTCCGGGGTACCCAGGGTGAGGGGTCGGCCACGCCGGCGATGCATTTTGCCAGTGCAGCGCCTGCAATAAGGATGGATGCCGGGCCGTTGGGCGAATACCTCAAGGCTCACCTGCCGACGCGGGCGGGATGCGGATGCCGGCCCGTGCAGAGCGGACGAGGCGGAGGGGAGGCGCCATCGGCAGGTCGTACCCGCCGGGATACCCGGTCGCGGGCCGGGTCGGTGGTGTGCGTATTATCGGTATTCTGCAAGGCGTCGCGACGAATCGAGACGCCTGTAAAGGAGAGTCAACGTGTCTTCAGCGAGTTGGATGGATCGAAACCGGAAATGGATCGCGCCGATGGCCGCGGGGCTGGCGGTGCTGCTGGCCCTGGCCGCAGCGCCGGCCTTTGGCCAGGAGGCGATGTCGCCCGAAGAGGCCCTGGCCCTGGCCGAGGAGCGTGCGGGGGAGGGCTTTTCGCCGGCGGCGGCATGGTCGACGCTTCAGCGCCGGTTCAACGACGGCGGCACCACGATGTGGTTCCTGATGTTTCTGTCGGTGCTGGCCCTGGCCTTCGTGCTCGAGCGGTTCGTGCGGCTTCGCCGCGGCCGCATCGCCCCGCCGGGCCTGACCGACCGGCTGCTTCGCCTGGCCGATGAGCGTGACCACGAGGGCGTGCAGAAGCTGCTGCATCGCCGCCGCCGCAGCACGCTGGGCAAGGTGGCCGCGTTCATCTTCGAGCACCGCCACCGCGATCACGAGCAGGTCAACGCCGCCATCGGCGACATCGCCGCCCGGGACATCAGCAAGCACCAGATGCTGGCCTACCCGCTGGCGGCCATCGCCACACTGGCGCCGCTGCTGGGCCTGTTCGGCACGATCATCGGCATGATCGAGAGCTTCGAGGTGGTGGCCATCGCCGGCAGCCTGGGCGACCCGCGCCTGCTGGCCAGCGGCATCTCCAAGGCGCTGGTGACCACGGCCTTCGGCCTGTTCGTGGCCATCCCGACGCTGTTCTTCTTCCACACCTTCCGGCTGCGGACCAACTACCTGGCCACCATCCTCGAGCAGGAGGCCAGCACGCTGACCAACGCCTGGATGCTCGGCCAGGCCGATGCCGGCCACGCCCCCGGAACCCCCGGAAACCCCGGAAACCCCGGAAACCCCGGCAGCCACGGCACCGCCCCGGCGCCGCGTCCGGCCACGCCGGCCGATGCCACCGGGCAGGAGGGTAAGGGCCATGAGGGTTAACAAGGACCTGTTCGAAGGCGCCGGTGAGATCCACATGGCACCGCTGATCGATGCGGTGTTCCTGCTGCTGATCTTCTTCCTCGTCGCCGCCACGCTCAAGCAGCCGCATCCGCAGCTCGAGATCGAGCTGCCCGAATCGGCCGCGGCGATCGAAACCCCCGATGAGCCGGTGATGACGATCATCGACCTCACCCGCGATGGCGACTTCTACATCGACGGTGAGCTGATGACGCCCGAGACGCTCCGCCGCACGCTGCGCGCCCACGCCAGCGAGAACCCCAACCGCGTGGTGCGCATCGACGGCGATCGCGGGGCGGCCTTCCAGCACCTGATCTACCTCACGGACCTGCTGCAGTTCGAGGGTCTGACGAATGTGAGAATGCGCGCTGCCGAAGGCAGCCCCAACTGAACGGCCCGCTTGCGCCCGGCCGCCGGGATGGGCGGGGCGCTGCACGGGTGCCGCATAGCGCCACGCCCCGATGAGCGGGCCGGCCCCGCCGCGCCGCGCTGACCCTGACTCCGCGGGCCACCGCCAGGGCCCGAAGCTGACCACGAGGCCACGCCATGAGCGAACCAGCCAACCAACCACCGCAAGCCGGCGCGGCCGAACCGCCCGAGCGTACCGGCCTGCGCGGCATCATCGCCGCCATCACCGCCGTCATCGCCGCATGGGCCACCTTCTGGGTCATCGCCTCGGTCCTGGCCCACGGGACCCTCGTGGTGGTGGTCGTGTATTACACGCCGGTGCGCGAGTGGTTCTTCGCCGAGCAGGATCCCGATACGATCATCGACATGGACGGCTCGCGCATCGCCGCCGCCGCCGAAGAGCTGATCCGCATCAACACCGAGGACCTGCGGAACGCCGTGGCCACGCAGCAGGAGGTGCTCGACCGCATCGACCGCGTCACCGAGCAGCGCCACGACCGGCTGGTGCGATTCGTCACCCGCCTGCGTGATGAGGGGCATTCGGGTTTCGACATCGATCCGCTGTCGGAACTGCGCGACGATGAGCCGCAGACCGACATGCGGCTGGCGGACAAGAAATTCGTCGAGCTCTACGAGCTGGCCGTCGAGCTCGACCGCGCCACCTACGCCGCGTACCGGCGGCTGCGGGCCGTCG
>PUMS01000071.1 GCA_003551485.1 Phycisphaeraceae bacterium
CCGGGGCCGGTCATGAGGTGGTGGAAGCGGTGGGCGAGGTAGTAGAGGGTGGTGCCCAGGAGCATGGCGATGATGAAGCCGTGGGGGACGGTGAAGGCGATGGTGGCCACCAGCAGGGCCAATAGCAGGTGGCGCTTCGAGCCGGCCTGGTCGCGGATGAAGGCCATCAGGATCAGCGCTTCGAACAGCAGCACCACGCCGAGGATGGGCTTGGGGAAGATACCCAGCGCCTCCTGCGAGACGTTGCTGAAGAGCAGGCCCAGGATGATGAACATCGCGCCGTAGATCAGCACCGAACCGCCGGTGCGGGCGCCCAGGGCGTAGTGGCCGGCCAGCCCGCCGCAGCCGTGGCAGAGGGGGATGCCGCCGAAGAAGGGGACGGTCAGGTTCACCAGCGAGTAGGTCAGGCCGATCTTGCGGATGGTCACCGGCCGGTAGGGGAACAGGTCGTGGAGGGTCTGCTGCGTGGCGATGATCGAATTGGACAGCGACAGGGGCAACTGCGGCAGGGCCAGCACCAGGGCGCCGGTGAGGATGGCCTCCCAGCCCGGCAGGTGCCATTGCGGCAGCGCTACCTGCGCGCCGGCGATGACCGCATCGGTATCGACCTCGAACAACAGGCCGTAGCCCACCCCCATCGCGATCACCACCAGGCCCGCGGGCACGTGGCGGTTGCCCCAGAGCAGGACCATGAGGATGAAGCCCGCCGCGGCCAGGATGTAGCCGGGGGCGCCCAGCGCGGGGACGTAGTCGCGCAGGGCCAGGGATGCCAGGGCCAGGCCCAGGCCCAACTGGATGCCGCGCACCACGCACAGGGGGATGAGCCGCGCCAGGCCCTGAAGCGCCCCGGTCAAGGTCAGCAGCAACATCATCAGGCCGATGGCCAGGCCGGCGCCGTAGAGCACCTCGTCGCTGATGCCATCGGCGATGACGATCACCGCCATGGCCTTCAGCGGCTGCATGGGCATGGGCAGGCCGTAGGCCAGTCCGCTGAAGAGCTGGAGCAGGCCGAACATGATGAACACACCGGCCGGGTCGAGGTCGGCGGCCAGGATCATGCCCACCAGCAGCGGCAGGTCGGTGCCGATGTCGCCGAAGCTGCCCGCCAGCTCGTGCCGATCGAAGCGGATCCACGGGGGGCGCGGCTGCATTCCCGCTGGTGTGGGTTGCGGTGTGGCCGGCTCGGCGGGCATGGGCGGGAGTATAAAGGGCGGTCACAGGAGCCGGCACCTTGTCATATGCGGCAGCGCTGCACCCGGGACAATGAAAATCGAGGCACGGGGATGCGTATTTCGGGTGCCACTGGCGGCGGGGTGATGCAGCGCGGCCGTCCCGGCTGCTGCGGGGTCCGTATGCCGGAATGCGGCCGAGACGGCCGCGCTCCGTGTCGCCCCGCTTCCGGGGGCGATTTTCAGGGCAGTGTCTCATGAGGCTGGCGCCTCACCCATGAGGGTGAAAATGCCCCGAAGCGCGGCCGGCTCTCACCCCCCTCTCCCACCGGGAGAGGGAGAATGTATAGGCCGCAAGAGCAAGAAATCGTTCCCCCAGCCCTCTCCCGGAGGGAGAGGGAGTTATTTTCAGGGCAGTGTCTCATGCGGCGGCGCCGCAGCCGCGACGATGAAAAGCGGGGCGGCTCACTCCCCTCTCCCCCCCGGGAGAGGGTCCGGGGGCCGGGGCGGAGTCCGGGGGCCGTGACCATCTATAATTGGCCAGTGTCTGGACCCGACTTTCATCTGTGAGACCCACCATGAGCGAGCACGATGCCGGTTCGACCACGCAGGGGCAGGATTCGCAACAGGCGGCGGCGGCGACGAGCAGCGGCACCGGCGGTCAACGCCCCAGGCGCAGGCGGCGGTGGCTGCGGCGGGTGGTGATTCTGGTGCTGCTGCTGGGGGTGTTCATTGCGATGCTGCCGGTGATCCTTTCGACCGGGCCGGGCCGGTCGGTGGTGCTGGGCATTGCCAACATGTTCATCCCGGGCCGGATCAGTGCCGAGCAGATGTCATTGGGATGGGGCCGGGGTCAGAACATCAAGGGGCTGCGGGTCAGCAACGCCGGTGAGGACATCCTGGTGGTCGATGAGATCGACATGCCGGGCGTGTCGCTGTGGGGGCTGATCTGGGGCAGCCGCAACTTCGGCACGATCACGGTCGCGATGAACGACGCCACGCACATCAAGGAGCTGGACGACGGTTCGCTGAACCTGATGCGCGCCCTGACCGGGCCGCCCGCTCCGCCGCGACCGGAGCCGGAGCCGGAGCCGTTCGAGCTGCCGCGCGGGTTGAACGTGGAGCTTCGCATCACCGGGGCGATGCAGTTGACCAGCCGGATCGACGGCCACCGCCGGGTCGAATTCGAGCAGTTCGAGTTCGATGCCCAGCGCACCGACCGCTACGCGATGCGTGCCAGGGGACGGATTCTGGTGGATCGCCCGGCCACGGCTGTGGCCGCGGCGACGGCGAGCCCGAGTGGCCAGCTTCTTCCTGCGGGGCCGGGGGCGGGAGCACTTCCCGTCTCCGCTGCGCTTCGCCGTGACGAGCCGGGGGCGGGGGCACTTCCGGGGGCCGTGTCGGCCGAGTTGCGGCCCCACAGGGGGCTGGATGCGTTCCTGGATGATGATGATCCGGGCACGTTCATCCTGGATGCCAAGCTTTCCTCACCGTCGCCGGACACCTTTCCCACCGGCGAGTTTACGGTGGGCATGCTCGGGGTGATGGTCCTCACAGGCCGCATCGATGAGGATGAGCTGGCCATCGACGCCGTCGACCCCGAGGCCCTGGCGGTGACGCTGCGGCGAAGTCACATCGAGCAGATCAACGAGCGCTTCGCCGCGACCATCGACGAGATGCTGCCCGAGGACTACCGGCCGATCGGCATCGCCGATGACTACCCCATCGAGCTGCTGCTCGAGACGCTGCGCATTCCCGTTCGCGAGGCCGGCCTGGCCGCGGCCGAGGCGGTCATCGGCCTTCGCATGCGCAGCGGCGAGGGCGCGACGGGCCATCTGAGGCTGACCGGGGCCGGGCGGATCGACGGCATTACGCTGAAGGACTTCAACATCCACCTGCCGGCGGCGGCGATCAACGGGCCGATCGCCATCCATGTCAATGGCCTCATCGGCAACACCCACCCGGCCACGGGCGAGTACGTCGAGCGGCAGCGTCAGGTGCTGGTGAAACTGACCCCGCGTGAGGATGGCACGGTGGTGGCCGGCGAGGTGGATGTGCTGGACCTGGGCCTGGCCGACCAGGTGACGGGTTTCGATGGCCTGCTACAGCGGTTTGTGGGCTCGCGGCCGGGTCCCTTCGATGCCTCGCTGGCGCCCGATGGTGCGTTTGTGCTTCGCTTCGATGTGCCGCGTGTGGACCTTGCGGGCAAGCTGGGCGACCCGATCGTGCTCGAGCCCGGCTCCGGGGGCCGGCTGGCGGTGACCGAGGCGATCAGCGAGTTCGTGGCCCGCCTTCAGCCGCTGGTGCAACTGGTGCCGGGCGAGGCCGAGCTTGCGATCGACATCGGCTCCGGCGGGGTGTCGGTGCCGGGCGGCGATGGGTTGGACCTGGCCGCGCTGGTGGTCGATGCCGAGGCGCGGCTGGGCGAGGTGGCGCTGGCCACGGGCGGCCCGCTGATGGAGGTGCTCAACGTGCTGCGGCCGCTGGGCGCCGGCGGCCTGGGCGGGCGAACGCTGCGGGCGCAGATTTCCCCGATCCGGGTGTCGGCCCAGGGCGGCAAGCTGCAATACCAGAACTTCGAGTTGAAGGTGGGCGATCTTCCCTTCCGCATCGGCGGCGAGGCGGACCTGGTGCAGGAGCGTTTCAACCTCGAACTCGAGCTGACCGCGCGGACGCTGCGTGCCATCCCGCAATTGCGCGATGCGGTGAGTGATGACTTCCGCCTCACGCTGCCGCTGACCGGCTCATTCGACGACCCGAAGCTGGATGTGACGCGCCTGACCCGCGAGCTTGGCCGCCGCGGCTTCGAGCGCCTGCTGCCCGACATCCCCCTGCCCGGCCGCCCGCGCAGCCAGGCCGAGGACAGGGACGAGGATGACGATGACGATGACCGCAACGGCCGCTCGGAAGCCGAGCGCATCCTGGACGGCGTCGGCGACCTCATCCGCGGCCTGCCGCGCCGCCAGCAGCAGCAGGATTGAGCGGCTGCCTGCCAGCCAATGTCGGCCAGGTGCGGCATCTGCACGGGACGGCAAGGCATTGGTGGTATCCAGCGGGCTCTCGCTCGCTCGTTGGACACACGAAGGTCAGGAACCTCGCCCAGCCTTGGTCGGTGCCCCTCTCACAGCCGTTTTTCCGCGGTCGCGGCGGATGCGGTAGACTCTGGGCATTATGAAGCAGGTTATTGTCGAGCAGTTTGGTGGGCCGGAGCAGCTTCGTCTGGTCGAGTTGGCCACGCCCGAGCCGGGGCAGGGGCAGGTGCGGGTGAGGCTGAGCAGCATCGGGATGAACCATGCGGACCTGATGGCGCGGCGGGGGGCGTATCGGCTGTCGTCGGGTGAGCCGCCGTTTACGCCGGGGCTGGAAGGTGGCGGGGTGGTGGATGCGGTGGGGCCGGGGGTGAGCGACCGGGCGGTGGGCGAGCGGGTCGTACTCGGGCCGGACGTGCCCCGGCTCGGCCGGCCGCGCCAGCCCGGCAGCGGCCTCAGTGGTGCCGAGGGCACCTACCGCAGCCACTACATCTGCGATGCCCAGGACACCTACCCCGCGCCGGACAACCTGCCCGATGAGCAGCTCGGCTGCCTGTGGCTGGGCTACCTCACGGCCTGGGGCTGCCTGGCCTGGAAGCAGCGGCTGGATCGGGCCGATGGGCCGCGGGTGGTGGCGCTGCCGGCGGCCTCGAGCGGTGTGGCCCTGGCCGCTGGGCAGATCGTCAAGTGCATCGACCCGGCCCACACCGTGATCGGGCTGACCAGCAGCCCCCACAAGATGGAGCAGCTCGCGGCCATGGCCGAAGCCCGCTACGACCACCTGGTGGTCACCACGGGCACCCACGGCGAGCCGCTGCCGTGGCATCGCGACCTCAAGGCGCTGACCGATGGCCGGGGCGTGGATGTGTTCTTCGATCCGGTGGGTGCCGGGGCGTACCTGGAGACGGAGGTCCGCTGCCTGGCGCAGCACGGGACGGTGTGGGTTTACGGCCTGCTCGGCCGCGCCGAGAAGGTGGACCTGTCGCCGCTGATCCGCAAGCACGCGCAGGTGCGAGGCTGGGCGCTTTCGGAGTTGCTGGATGCCGGCCGCGAGGCCTTCGAGCCGGGTTGCGGACAGATTCTGGCGGCGGTGGCCGGTGGTGAGCTGAAGCTGCGCATTGCTGAGACGTTCGCCCTCGATGAGGTGCGCCATGCCCATGAGACCATGGAAAAGGGCGCCCACGTCGGCAAGCTGGTGCTGGTGCCGTGAAGCTGGGAGTCGTTCATGTCCCGCCGGACACCCACGGCCA
>PUMS01000242.1 GCA_003551485.1 Phycisphaeraceae bacterium
CGCCGGGGCGCAGGAGGGTGGGCTGCTCGGTGGTCAGCGCGATGACGGTCGATTCGATGCCGGCGCGGCAGGGGCCGCCATCCAGGACCATGGCGATGCGGTCGCCCAGTTCCTGGCGCACGTGCGCGGCGGTGGTGGGGCTGATGCGGCCGAAGCGATTGGCACTGGGCGCGGCCAGGGGGCGGCCGCAAAGCCGGATCAGCGCCAGGGCCAGGGGGTGATCCGGCATCCGGATGGCCACGGTGTCCAGCCCGGCGGTGACGATGTCGGGCACGGCCGCGGTGCGCGGCAGCACCAGGGTGAGCGGGCCGGGCCAGAACCGCCGCGCCAGCCTCTCGGCCGCGCGCGGCCAGTGCGACACCAGCCGGGGGATGGCCTCGAAATCGGCGAGGTGGACGATGAGCGGGTCGAAGTGGGGCCGTGCCTTGACCTTGTAGACCTCGGCCACGGCCCGCGCATCGGTGGCATCGGCGGCCAGGCCGTAGACGGTCTCGGTCGGCATGGCCACCGGCCGGCCGGCGCGGATGTGCTCGGCGGCCCGATGCAACTCGGCCCGCATCAGGGCATCATCGGCGGTGGTGGAAGAAGCATCCATCGGCGTTGACAGGCTAGCGGGCTCTGCCCGGTGGCGGCAAGGGCATCGATGCCGAGCAAAGGGGGAGGCGCACATTCAGTCAGGGTGAATGCAGGGGGCTCCTGCCCGCCGCATCTCGGTCGGGGTGACCCGATCCTGGAAGAGGGCGGATGCGCGGCCAAGAAGGCCCACACCCGCTCGGTGCACCGCTTTCGGGGCGTTCGTGGCGCAGCCCTTCGTACTGGTCAAAGCGGGCCGGCGGTTTCCTGTGCGCCCGCTGCCGGGGGCTGCGCTGCAACGCTCCGGACTTCGCCCTGGGGGCGATCGCCCACACCTTCGAAAGCAGCCTGTCGGCCAAGGCGTGACCCCGGGCGCGATCCGTGCGCGCCCAGCGCATGGGGAGCGGCTCAACCGCCAGCAGCGGTGTGACGGCCCCCCGACAACGGGCATCCCCCGTGGAACGCCTCCTGGACCTTGCTGAGTACACGCTGGACCGGTCCAGGGAGAGCGGCCGCAACCGTGTGGCCCCACAGGAAGCCGGCAGTGTCGCCAAGGCACAGGCGGAGCCCTGAATCTTGGGCAGACACGTCGACGACGGTGTACCATGCCACCGGACCTGCCCCGTACCCCCCGGAGGCCCTTCGGGCCGGGGACGGCGGGGTAAGATGGGGTGGCATGTTGGGTATCAACAGAGCCGAACCGCGAAACAGCCAGTTGCCGGTCCTGATCGCGGGCTGCGGCGGCCTGGCGTGGCGCCCGGAGCCGCGGTCGGTGAGGGGCCGCTTTTCGCAGCGCAATCCGTCCAGAACCCGCCTGCACCCCGTGTTGGTTGTGGCATGGGCGGCGGGGCTGATGTAGCTTGTCTGCGGTGCTGGCCGGCCTTCAGAAGGAGCACGAGGTGCAGATGAGCGAAGAAATCGACACGAGCAGGTCGCAGGGCTCGTCGAGCATTGGGTTTGTGGCCATCAGTCGGTTTACCGTGGCCAACGGCATGGAGGCCGAGGTCCGGCGGGCGTTTGAGCAGCGGCCCCATCTTGTCGATCACGCCGATGGCTTTGTGGGCATGCAGGTCATCTGCCCGCGGCGGCGGCCCGAGCAGTTCTGGCTGATCACTCACTGGCGTGATGAGGCCAGCTTCCGAGCATGGCATCACAGTCACACCTACCACGATGCCCACAAGGGCATCCCCCGTGGCTTGAAGCTGGTGCCCGCCGAGACCGACATCGAGTTTTTCGACCTGGTCGCTTCGTGAGAACGGAGGTTCCCGTGGTCAGTCCCGTCGAACACCCGGGCATGAAGGCTGCCCGATACATCCGCCGTCACGGTATTGAACTGGCTGAGCGCTTCACCCGGGAGCATTTCGCCAGGCATCCGGAGTTGGAAGCACGCTACGGGTCGCATGGACGGACCAAGTGCCTGGAGGATGCGGCCTATCACCTGCGCTACCTCGCCGAAGCCCTGGCGGTGCTCGAGCCATCACTGTTCGCCAACTACATCACCTGGGCCGGCGCCATGCTGGCGGCGCGGGGCATTCCCGCGGGCGACCTCCGCGAGAACCTGGCGATGATCGCAGCCGTGCTCGAGCACGAACTGGATGAGCCCGATGCGACGGTGGCGGCAGACTACATCCGGCAGGCGACACGCCGGCTGTCGGATGCCCCCGAGCCGCGGTCGCCGCTCGATGGCCGGCCCCACGAGGAGTTGGCGCGGACCTACCTCGATGCACTGCTACGCGGCGACCGCGCCGAGGCTGCCCGGCACGTGGTCGCGGCGGTGGACCGCGGTGTGCCGCTTCGCGACGTGTACCTGCACGTGTTCCAGGCCTGCCAGCACGAGATCGGCCGGCTGTGGCAGCTCAACCGGCTGAGCGTGGCCCAGGAGCATTTCTGCACCGCGGCGACACAGTTGATCATGGCCCGGTTCTATCCGATGATCTTCCAGGGCGAGCGAAATGGACGGCGGTTTCTGGGTGCTTCGGTTGGCCATGAACTGCACGAGTTGGGCATCCGCATGGTCTCGGATTTCTTCGAAATGGATGGATGGGAGTCGTTCTACGTCGGCGCCAACACGCCCATCGACAGCCTCGTGCAGATCGTGACCCAGCGCCGGCCCCACGTGGTGGGCCTGTCCACCACGCTGACGACCCACCTGGGGACGCTCGCCGAGGCGATCGAGGCCCTCCGCGGGGTCGAGGCGGCCCGGGGCGTGCCGATACTTGTCGGCGGCTATCCGTTCAACGTGGCTCCCGGCCTGGCCGAGCGGATCGGGGCCGATGGCTCGTGCACCGATGCGAGTGAGGCGGTCGCCACTGCCCAGCGGCTGCTGAAGGCGTGACGCCCGGCTACGGAGAAGGTCCCTGCTGATGCTGGACAACACCGCATCCATCGTGCTGGTCTGCAACGGCGAGGGTGCCGTTGAGCAGGTCCTTCGGGACAGCATGGGCATGTGCGAGCGCGAGGTGCTGGGGCGGCCGATGCACGCGCTGGTGGATTCGGGCAGTGCGGTGAAGGCCCTGCGGTTCCTCGCCGAGGCGAAGGATCAGGGTGTGGTGTTCGACTGGCAGATGAACCTGCTGCATCGCGGCGCGTTGATCATGCTCCACTTTGCCGCAAGCGTCGATGGCGACCACATCACGATCCTGGGCACCCCCACACGGGATTCACTGGTGCGCCTCTGCACGCGGATGCTGCCGCCGGGCAGCGGCGATGCGGCCAACGCGCTCCATGCCTGCCAGGATGCCAGTCGTAACCATGCCGCAGGCGACATCGACAGGCTCGAGGAACTGTCCAGGCTCAACAACGAACTGGTCAATGCCCAGCGCGAGTTGGCCAGGGCCAACGCGGAGCTGGAAATCCGCAACGCTGAGCTGGACATCGCCCAGACGCGGCTCCAGCAGCAGCAGGATGAGCTGATCGAGGCCAATCTCAAGCTCGAGCGCCTCGCGACGCAGGATCCGCTGACGGGGTTGGCCAATCGCCGGAAGTTTCAGGAGCGGTTCACGGCGGAGTTCAGCCGTGCCCGGCGCTACGGTGAAGCCCTCTCGGTGATCATGCTGGACCTGGACCATTTCAAGGCCTACAACGACAGCTTCGGTCATGCCGGGGGCGATGATGTGCTGCGACGCGTGGCGGCGGTGATGAACCGCAACGTGCGTGACACGGACATCGTGGCCCGACAGGGGGGCGAGGAGTTCGCCGCCCTGCTCTGCCGCGCCGGGCGCAACGAGGCCCTGGCGGTGGCCGAGCGGCTTCGCCGGAGCATCGAGCAGGTTCCCTGGCCGCATCGGCCCGTCAGCGCCAGCATCGGCGTGGCGACCCTCGGGCCGGGCATCCCCACCGCCGAACGCCTTCTGGACCTTGCCGACAAGGCGCTGTACCGCTCCAAGGAGAACGGCCGCAACCGTGTAACCCATGCCGATGATCCGCCGCAAGCCGGCACTGCCTCCAAGGCACAGGTGGAGAATTGAATCCCTGGTGGACGGGCCGATAACCGTGCATGATTCCCCAGGCATACCTCCTACCCCCGTTTACCCTTCGGGCCGGGTCGGCGGGTAGGATGGGTTGGCATGTTGCGCATCGGCGACGTCGAGTGGTGAAGCAATCTGTTGCGGGCGCCCCTTGCGCACTACGGCAAACTGGCGTTCGGCCAGGTCGTGTGGTCGGTGACGGGCCGGTTTGCACTGAGCGATCCAACACCGCCGGGGCTCCTTCCGCCTGTAGCCCCACCTCACCACCGCCCCAGCGCGAGTTGACCGGATATGCCGACTCCCCCGCCGAGAAGCCGGCCGCGTGACACCGCACCCCAGTGCATGATGTAGGACTCCTGATGTAAGCGAATCACGAGCCTTCACTGTCAAGGATGGGCTTGACATCGCCCGGCGATGTGCCAAGAAGCCCGGCCCAGATGTCACGGGATGGATCGGGGCCCACTGGTTGCCCGTGAGCCAGCGCTCCTGCCGCAGGTCATGGACACTGGTGGAAGACCGCCAGTGGCACCCAAGACCCGGCACTGCGTTGGCACCGGGACCGTTGCGCCTTACCATCGGCCCGTTGCCTGCCCGCGACGGCAGGGCACTTTCCCAACCAAAGAGGCGATCACGCATGTCGAAGGAAACCGGTTCCCACAGCCACCGCCGCCCCACGCTCACCTGGCGATTCCCCCTGCCGCGAACCCATACCGGGGTGTTGCTGGGCAATGCGGTGCAGGGGCTGATGGTGTGGGGGGATCGGATGATCAACATCACCATCGGCCGGGCGGGGTTCTGGGACCATCGCTTCGGCAATGCCTTCGCCACGCGGACGACCTTCGCCGAGGTGCGGCGGATGCTCGAGGCCGGCGATGAAGCCGCATTGCGAAAGGCCTTCAGCACTGACCAACAGGCCCACGGCCCCCACCACGCGCCCCACCAGATCGGCGGCGGCCGGCTCGAACTGCACCTGCCCGACGGCCTGCGGCCGCACACCGCCCGACTCGATACGCACGATGCCACGCTGCGCATCACCCTGGCACGGGAAGATGAGGCGGGCAATGAGCAGGGAGGGGAGCGGGTCAGCGCCGATGCGATGGTCATCACCATCGGCCAGGCCATGGATGCCGAGCTGGCCTGGGTCGAACTTCCCGAGGCCTTGTGTGGGCGGGTGCGGATGAAGCTGGTGCCCACCTGGGAGCACGTCGCCGCCGAGCTGAGCCCCAAGGGCTGCCGGCCGCCACAGCGCATCTCCCGAAACGATGCGGGCGAGGGCGGGGATCACCGCATCGAGGCCTTCAGCCAGCCGCTGCCGGAGGATGAGCCGCTGGCGGTCTGCTGCATCGACCGCGGCGGGGCGATCGCCATCGCCACCGCGCTGGGTGAAGATGGCCTGCAACGGGCCGAG
>PUMS01000262.1 GCA_003551485.1 Phycisphaeraceae bacterium
CCAGCGGGCCGTTGGCGATGCGGTAGGGGTAGGGCAGCCGGTCGTAGTAGTCCTGCTCAGCGCCCTCGGGCCGCGGGTCATCATCCGCATCGCGGTAGTCCAGCAGGCTGTCGACCATCATCGTGCTCATGCCCGGCAGGTTGAGCAGCATCTGCTTGAGCACCTGTTCATTGAAGTGGTTGACGCTGATGCGGCCGGCCTCATCCGTCGCCCCGTAGCGCCATGCATAGGGGTCCTCCGACCCCGGCGCGAAGATGGTGAAGTACCAGCGCTGGTGGCCATCATCCGCCACCTCGATGTGGCGGAAGAGTTCGGGGTTGTCGTACCAGAACTCGGGGTCGCCACGGGACTCGACGATGGCCATGATCGCCGCCTGGATTCCACTGAGCGCGGTGGCGTAGGCCTGCTCGCCCTGGGCATCGGCGGCCGAAGCGGCACTCTCGCCGTGGACGCGGTACATCAACGTCGCCGCCATCAGCGCTGCGAGCATGGCCAGGACCATCACCATCACCAGCACCACGCCGCGGCTTCTTACTCCCCTCTCCCCCCGGGAGAGGGGTCGGGGGTGAGGGCCGGTTCGGACGGGCCACCGTGCATCTGCCCTTACGTCGGCCCACTCCCGAAGGGAAAGGGAGCCGTTCTTGGACGAAGGGGCTGAGGAAAGGGAAGGTGTCCAGACCCCATCCCGATGCACCCTCACCCCCGGCCCCGCTCCCGGAGGGAGAGGGGAGCAAGGCACCGCGCCACGGTCCGGTACCTTCAGGATGTTTCGGTGGTCATCCATGCTTCACCGTCCCCTCCCTGTAACGCCGCCGCCCTGCGGTGTGATGCCGCCGGGGAGGAAAACCACCCGCTGCATGATCGGATGGGGGTATTCCTCCGGCTCGAACTGCTCATCGAGCGGCTCGTGGCCGAGGGTGATGCGCACCGCGGCGGGCAGGTCGCCCCCGCCCCAGCCGCTGCCCCAGTCGGTGCCATCGTGATACTCGAAGAACACGAACCGCACGTGGGGGGTGAGCAGTTCGATCTCGATCTCATCGCCCTCTTCCGGGGCGCGGGCGGTGACCACCTGCTGCCGCGTGCGCTCGATGCCGGCGATGTAGAGCGTGCCATCCTCGCGCTCCCACAGGGCCGGTCGGTAGCCGACCACGTGCAGGTCGTGCTCGGGCGGGATGGGCCGGTCGGTCAGGTCGCGCTGCACCCACACACCCGGCCCGGGCACGCGCGTGGTGGGAAAGCGGATCGAGTCCCACCCGCCCTCGACGCCGAGGTTGAGAAACCGGTAGGCCAGGGCACTGCGAAGCTCCTCGGTGAGCATCTGCATCACCGCGCGCTGCGCGCCGATGACCTCGGCGTGCTCGACGATCTCACGCCGGCTGTCGGCCACGCTCCGGTAGAAGCCCAGCGTCCCCAGCACCACCCCGCTGACGATCGCCAGGGCGAGCAGAATCTCCATCAGCGTGAACCCGCGCGCGGCGGACCCGCCGCGACGCCGCACATTCCCGCTGCTCTGAGAATCCGGCTCCCTCTCCCTCCGGGAGAGGGTTGGGGTGAGGGGAGACACCCAGCGCCGGTCCGAATCTCCCCTCACCCCCGGCCCCTCTCCCGGTGGGAGAGGGGAGAACGAGGCCCGCCCCCGGCACGGAACATTTTCATCCTCGTGGGTGCGGCGCCAGCCGCATGGGACACTGCTCTGAAGATGACTCCCCCTCCCCCTTCCGGGGCCGGGAGAGGGCTGGGGTGAGGGGGAAAGCACAAAGCAGGTCCGAATCACCCTCACCCCCGGCCCCTCTCCAAGGGGCAGAGCGCAGTAAGCGACCGCGCCCGGTGGCATTGGCGGGATGGATGATGCAAGGCTCATTGCCAGGCCTCCTCATCGACATCCTCATCCATGGGCGGCTCGCCGTCGGGCAGGGCATCGTCATCCACCGCGGCCATCAGCCAACTCATGCGGTGTTCGTAGCCGTCGACGTGGCGCACCGTGAGGGTGAGCCGCTGCACGTCCGGACCTTCCAGGGCTTCGGTGGCGCTGGCGGTGGTGATCTGCCAGGTCCAGTCCTCGAACGGCTCCTCGAACGGCTCGGGCCCATCGGCCACGGGGGGAATGATGCCCAACTGCACCTTCGAGAAGACCGTCACCGCCCGGTCCACGGCATGGGCCTGCAACCGCATCTCCACCACCGCCTGCGCGCTGGTGCCGACCCCGCCCAGGACCACCATCGCCACCGAGGCAAACAGCACCAGCGCCAGCACCACCTCCAGCAGCACCGCCCCGCGACGCCCCCGCCGGCTCCCTCTCCCCCCGGGAGAGGGTTGGGGTGAGGGCGGATGCACAAGGCGTGCCCCGCGGTCAACGCCGTAGGGTGGGTAGAGCAAGGCTTTGCGAGCGACGGCCTCAACAGCGCTCCGCGCTAAACCCACCAATGAACCGTGGCAACCGCGACAGGCGCCGGGGCCTTTACCCGGGTCAGGAATGGGGCACCAGGGGGTGAACGATCTCCCCTGCGATTCGCGGCCCGTTTGCCGAGAACGGGGGGCAAACCGTGCGCGCAACGCGGGGTGGTGGGTTTCGCTCGGAAGTCCTCGCTCTACCCACCCTACACCTTGCGGCGCGGCGAAACCCGGCACCCCCTCCGAGCCCGCCCTCACCCCCGCCCCCTCTCCCAGGGGGAGAGGGGAGTAAGAGACCCCCAGACGCCGCCGATGACACAGCCCAGCCGCGCGGAGCGCGCGGCGGGCAAGAGCAGCGGGCTGTTCAAGAGCGGGGGTCGTGGCGACTCTCCTATTCCTGTCCGCCGCGCCGTCGGGCGTTGGCCGGCGGCGTGGGCATCCTGTCATCAGTCATCCCAATGCGGCAGCTCGTCCGGGGCGTAGACCCGCACGGCCGAGGGGCCGGCCAGCGCGTGCAGTTCGATCACGGCCAACCGCTGGTCGCCGCGGGCGCGTGAGGCGAGCACGATGCGGGCGCTGTCGTTGCGCCCGTTGCTGTAGAAGACCACCGGGTGCAGCGGCTGGGCATCTCCGCCGCCGAGCGTGCCCTCGATCACCGCGCGGGCGTGGCCGCTGGAGCCGGTCAGCGTGCTGCTGACCACCGCCACGCGGTCGTGGGGCATCCGCTGGGCCCACGGCCGCTGCACCGGCACGAATACCCCTGGCTCACCCAGTGGGTCAGCCTCCCATTCCATACGCCAGTTCACCCCCTCTTCGTCCCCTTCGGCCTCATCGAAGGCGATGCGGATGCGCCGGCCGCTCATCGCCGCCTCCGCCCGGGCGGTCATCAAGGCCGCGGCGAACTGCTCGGCACCTTCTTCGAGGTCATCCTCACCCACCCACGAGGCCACCGCCAGCACCCCCACGCTGCCCAGCAGAACGAGGATGAACAGCACCAGGATCAGCTCGATGAGCACGAACCCACCCCCCCCACGGCGCCACGCCGCGCCGCGCGGCCGTCTGCACACACGGGAAAAAGGGGTGTCATTCATCGCATCGAGTGATCCTGGTGCTGCCGTGTCACCATTGGGCGGGCCGATCAGTCCTGCTGCGCCGCCGGCCGCGGCAGGATGTCGTCGCCCTCGCGGTTGTCGTTGTTGCCATCGGGCCCGTTGGACCAGATGTAGAAGCGCTGGCGGCCGTCGTCCTCGACCACCTCGTAGTTGATCTCATTGCCCCATGCATCTTGCAGCGCCGCCTCTCCGCCGCGCAGCAGCGGCTCGAAGGGCCGGCCGGTGTCGTTGACATCGTCCGTCGGGCCGGTCAGCAGCGCTGAGAGCCCTTCGGACTCGGTCGGCGGGCGGTTGAAGCGCAACTGGAAGCGCTCGATGGCGTTCTCGATCTCGACCAGCTTCGCACGCGTGGTGTCGATCTGGGCGTCGGTCTGCGCATCGCCCATGGCGAAGATGGCCACGCCGGCCAGCAGCCCGATGATCAGCAGCACCAGCAGCACTTCGATGAGGGTGAAGCCGCCGCGGCGGCGAAGGGTTCGGGTCAGGGGGGACATCACACAAGCTCCTTTTGGCATGAATCAGGGTCCTGTTTCGAGAAACACGTTCATCGGGCCCGGCCCATCCGGGCCCATCCTTGTCCTTAAAAGAGGCCGCTAGCCGCCACGCAGGCTGCTGGCCATGTTGAAGATCGGCATCAGGATACCAAGGGCCACCAGGCCGATGGCCGCGGCGATGAAGATCAGCACCACCGGCTCGACCAGGCGCACCGCCAGGTCCACCTGCCGCTCGGTCCGCCGCTCGACGGTGTCGGCGATCTTCAAGAGCGTCTTCTCCATCTGGTTGCTTTCCTCGGCCACGTGGATCATCTCCAGCACCTCGCCGGGGAAGAGCTCGCTGTCGCGAAGCGGCTGGGTCATCGGCTCGCCCTTTCGCACGTTCTCCGCGGCGGTGTCGATGGCCTCGCCCAGCGCCGGCAGGCCGGCGGCATCGCGGCTGATCGACAGGGCCTGGAGGATCGGCACGCCGTTGGCCAGCAGCGTGCCGAAGATGCGGCAGAAGCGGGTGATGGCCAGCATCCGCAGCGCCATGCCCACCACCGGCACGTACATCGCCCCCAGCGCCAGCAGCCGCTGGCCCTCCGCGCTGCGGACTACTGCGATCACCCCCCCCACCCCCGCCGCGCCCAGCAGCAGCACCAGCGGCCACTGCTCGACCAGGAAGCCGCTGACGGCGAACAGGACCTGGCTGGGCAGCGGCAGCGCCGCCTGCTCGGTCAGCATCGACTCGAACCGGGGCACGAGGAACACCATGAGGAAACACACCACGCCCACGCCCACCGCCACCAGGATCACCGGGTAAACGAGCGAGCCGATGACCTTGTTGCGCAGTTCATCCTGGCGCTCGAGAAAGGCGGCGAGGTTGACCAGCACCTCCTCGATGAACCCGCCCCGCTCACCGGCACGCACCATGGCCACGTGCAGGCTGCGAAAGGCGCCGGGCTGCTCGGCCATGGCGTCGGCCAGGGTGCTGCCGTTGGCCACCTGCTCGCCCACCGCCGTCAGCGCCGAGCGCAGCGCCCCGGCCCGCAGCGTCCGGGCCACGGTGTTGATGGCACTCAGCAGCGGCACGCCCGCGCCCAGCAGGTCGGCAAGCTGGCTGTAGACCAGGGCCAACTGGCGGTTGCTCACCCGCCCGCTGGAGGCGATGAGCGGGGCGCCGGCATCGGCCTGCTCGCGCACCTCGATGGGAAAGAGCTGGCGCTCATCCAGCAGGCGCAGCGCGGCCGATTCGGTGTCGGCCTGCAACGTCCCGACAACCTTCTGTCCGTCGCGCTTGCGTGCTGTGTAACTGAACGTGGCCATGTCCCTGACGTCCCGTTCGCCCTGTCGCCCGCCGAAGCGTTTTCAGGCATTGCTCGTCGCTGCCCTCACCGGCGGGCCCATCTTCAGTGCGTGGCCGATCAACCCGATGGCTTGCCGCCCCCGCCGCG
>PUMS01000151.1 GCA_003551485.1 Phycisphaeraceae bacterium
GGGGCCGAGGCGGGATGGGGGAGGGGTCAGTCGGCGTAGAGCTCAGCGCGGAGGGCCTCGATGCGCTGTTGGGCGGCGGGGGGGTCGGCCGGTTCAAGAGCCAGGGCGCCGGCGACGTGGTGCTCGAGGGCATCGGCGTGACGGTCGGCCTGCTCCAACTGCTCGGCGCTGGCCTCGTACAGGGCGCTGCGGGCACGGGCGGCGCGGTCGAGGGCCGTGGCGGCGGCGAGGGGGGCAAGCTGGCCGAACAGGTCACCCTTCACCTGCTGGCGCGTGGGCAGGTAGAGCGGCTGCTCAGGCACGCCGATTTCGGGGTTGGGGTTGATGATCGTGTCGGCATCCTCGCGGAAGGTCCTTCGCAGGTCCTCGCGTGCGAGCACGGCCTGGTCGTCTTCGAGGTCGATCAGTTCCAGCCGGGCGACGGCTTCGCCCCGTGTGACCCAGGTCTGGATTTCATAGTCCCAGTAGGCGGTGTAGTACTCGTAGACCATCCGCGGCTGGAGCCTGATGGCCAACTCGAGGTGGTGCACGTAGTCGGCCTGCCGCTGGACCTTGCGGGTCAGGTCCCGGATGCGGCCGTCATCCCGGTCGTGATGCGGACCCGGGCGGCGGTCGCGGCGACCGTCATGGCGGGGATCGGGCGGCGGGCCGGGCACCGTGGTGCGGTCGCGATCGCCTCGTCGGTCGCGGTCGTGGTCACCGATGCGTTCACGATCCGTGGTAAGGCGCTGGGTTCGCTCGCGGAGGCTCTCGAGGCGTTCGCGCGCGGCGGCTGACTGCTCCCGGGCATCCTGCAAGCTTCGCCGGGGACCGGGGGTAACCTGGGAACGGTCGCGCTGCGCAGGTTGGGTAGGCTGGCGGGTGGCCGCGGCCCGCTGCCGTGCTTCGGCGGCACGTTCTCGGGCATCCTGCAAGTTCTGCTGAGAGTGGGTGGTGACCTGTTGTCGGGCCGGCTGGGTGGGCTGAGAAGGCTGGCGGGTGGTGGCGGCCCGCTGGCGGGCGTCGGCGGCGCGGTCTCGGGCATCCTGCAAGTTCCGCTGGGGGCGGGTGGTGACCTGGGGTCGGGTCGACTGGGTGGGCTGGCGAATGGTGGCGGCGCGCTGTCGTGCCTCAGCGGCTCGCTGTCGGGCATCCTGGAGCCTCTGGGTGCTGGTGCTCGTCCGCTGCGGAGCAGCGGTCCGTTGCGTGGCAGGGCGCGAGGGGGTGGCAGCCTCGCGTCGTCGGGTTCGGTCTTGATCCGCGCGGGCACGGTCCGCGCGGGCACGATCCGCGCGGGCACGGTCGGCGCGGTCGCGGCGGCTTGGGCCCGGCCGCGCCCGGTCGCGATCATCGCGGCTGTCGCGCTGCGACTGGGCTGAGGCGTAGACGTAGTGGGAGCCGCCGTCGCTGCGCCGGCTGTGACTGCGGGACCGGCGCAGGTCGTGATGGAGCCGGTCGAGCTTGACCCGGGCGCTGTGGAGGCGGAGCCTGAGCACATCGGCGCCCGGGTTGGGCACGAGGTGGGCGGCGGTGAAGGGGTGGCGTTGCGGCTCGGTGCGCGTGGGATGCTGCTCGATACTGAGCCCGGCGAGGCTGATGCGGGTCAGGTAGGCGTCGGTCTCGGGCGGCGGCGGCCCATCGTGAACCCGCACGTGCTCGGCCGCGCGCCGGCGGGCTTCATTCAGCGTTGCCTCCGCCAGCGCCCGGCTGCGCTCGGTCTGGCGGCCATCGGTGTCGGTCACGTCGATGGCCAGGGTGTAGGTCATCTGCTCGAGGATGGCACTTCGGGTACGCTGCACGTCCTGGCGTGCCTCGTCGCGCTGGCGGGCCTGGGCTTCGAGGTAGTGAAGCATGGCCGCGCCGAAGCGCCCGGCATCCTCGGCGGTTCGTCCGCGGCGATAGGCCACTTCGGCAAAGCCGGCGCGGGCCTGGGGGTGATCCTCGACGTGGCGGAGGCTGCGGCCGAAGGCCTCTTCGGCCTCCTCGAACCGGCCTTCATCCATCAGTGCCCGGCCGCGCTGGGCGTAATCGTCGGCGGCCTCCTCGGCGATGCGCTGCTGAAGCCGGGCGGCCGCCTCATAGTGGGGGTAGATGTCCAGGGCCTGTTCCACGGCCTGGAGCGCATCGTCCCAACGTCCCTCATCGCGGTGCCGGCGGGCCTGCTGGTAGTGCTGCCCGGCCTGCTCGCGCGTGGCCCTGGCCTGCTCGCGGTCGCGCTGTGCGGCCTCGTGATGGGGCCAGACCTCCAGCGATCGGGTCAGCAGGTCGATGGCCTCATCCAGGCGGCGCTGGGCCAGCAGGCTCTGACCATGGCCGTGGAGCTGGCGGGCACGCTCGAGTTGGGCGTTGGCCTCGTAGCGCCGGGCGCGGGCGGGCAGGTGGTTGGGGTCGATCTCGACGACGTGGGTAAAGACGTGGTGGGCCTGGTCCCAACGTTTTTCTTCCTCGAGTGCCAGTGAATCGAGGTAGAGGCGGTGGGCCTGCTCGCGGTGGCCCTGGCGCTTGCCCTGGACGGATTCGAGCGCATCGTGGGCCGGCTCGTTGGCCGGGTCGAGTTCGATGGCGCGCTGGAGGTCGAGCACGGCGGCATCGAGGTCGCCGCGGTCGGCCGCATCGAGGGCGCCCCGGTAGCGCTGCTTCGAGGCGGCGATGCGGGCCTCGCGGCGGGCATCGGCGGCACGCCGAAAGTCGGGGTCGCGCTCGAGCGCGAGGGCGAAGCGATCAAGGGCGGCCTCCGGTTGGCCGCGGTCCAGCAGTCGCCGGCCCTCGACGTAGGCCGCGCGGCTCTCGGCGCGGCTGAAGTCGGCCATCACCGCCGCATCCTGGGCCAGCGAGGGCCGTCGTTCGAGGGCCTGGCGGTAATGCTCCACGGCCTGGGCATACTGGCCCGTGGCCGCGGCGGCCTCAGCCTGCCGCAGGTGGCCGTGCACGGCACAGCCGGCGATGCTCATGCTCAGCGTCAACAGCACCAGCACGAGCGAAGCCTTGATCGTGACGATCCGTAACATGATGGGGCCCTCCAACAGTCTCGTAGGCCCGGTTTCAGACACTATCCATTTATAGACGCGTCCACGGGGGTGAAAAACCGCACCGGGCGAGCGAAACCCCCAGGACCCGCGGCCTGGCCCCCATGCGGCCCCCGTGCCGCTGGGGCGGCGGGCCGCCCCGCGACCGGCCCGACTGGCGGTACGCCCGAGGGTGCGGCCGCTCAGGGTGTGCGGCCGCGGCCGGCCGGTCCCGCCCTGAAAATCCGCCTCCCTCTCCCTCCGGGAGAGGGCCGGGTTGAGGGGAGACACGCAGGGTGGGTCCGAATCTGCCCTCACGCCCGGCCCCTTTCCCGGGGGGAGAGGGGAGTGAGCCCCCCCGCCTTTCATCCTCGCGGGTGCGGCGCCGCCGCATGAGACACTGCCCTGGCCGCGGCGGTAGCGGAGCGGACCCAGCAGAAGGTTGTCTCACGGCAGGGCGTGCCAAAGGCCATCGACCGCCGGTTGCCGATGCGCCGGGATGGGTCGGTTTCATTGATCGGTCCGGTTGCCACCTGACCGTTGCAGCCGGCGGTGCAACTGGTCTTCGTAAAGGGATCGGGGCTGGAGGTGTTCGCCGCGGGCTTCGCCCTCGAGGCGATGGCGCTGCTGGGCGGGCAGGCCGCGGACGCTGTGTCGCTGACCACTTGTGCCGATGATGAGCACGGCATCGGGCTGGTTGTCCACGTGCAGCACGTGGCCGCGCCCGCCGCTGCCGCGCAGGTTCCAGAAAACGCTCTGATCGGTGGTCCGACCGTGTGGAATGGTGCCCCAGCGCCGGCGGTGGGCGGCGTTGAAGTGGGAACCGACCATGTGCAGGTCGTCCAGCAGGTTGGTCACGCTCAGGTGCATGTGAAAGTCGCTGATGCCGTGGGATTCGCTGCGGTGGACCACGTTGCCCGTGGTCTGCATGCTCTTGAAGTCGTAGACGTAGCGCAGCTCGCGGCCGGTGCAGCGGGTGATGAGGTTGTCGCTGCCCTGAAAGACGTAGCCGTAGCCGTTGCCCCCGCCGCCGCGGTACTGGGCGTGGCGCAGGTCGCAGCCCTCGATGGTGACGTTGCGGGCAAAGAGCAACTGGATGCCGTTGGAGACCATATGGTGCGGCCCGGCGTTGTTCGCGGGCCGGTAGGTGTGCACGCGGCGGACCCAGCCATCGACCACGTGGTTGAGCACGATCAGGTAGGAAGCGTGCACATCGTGCGCCGCGGTGCCCTCGCGCTGGTAGGCGTTGAAGCCGAAGTCGCCACCGGGGTGCTCCCTCATGCCGATCGACATCGCCTCGATGCCCACCTCGCTCAGATGCGGCCGCACGCGGTACAGCCGTGCATGGTCGCGCCGCTTCACCGGATAACGCAGCGGAATGTCGAGCGTGATCCGGCTGCTGTCGGCATCCACGGCCCGCACCTGGCGGTAGAACATCAGCCCCGGCAATCGGCCGGGCCAGTCATCGACGAACTGCGGATCGATGGCCCTGACGAAGTCCTCGGTGGCATCGGCCCGCAGCACGATCCAGTCGCCGGGCTCGATGCCCGCAACGCTCTGCACCTTCACCGCCATGGCCTGGTTGGGCGCATCTTCGGCAAGGGCGATGGTGCTGCCGCGAAGGGCGCGGGTCCAGCTTGCGTGGGCGCCGCCGGGCGCTGCGCGGATGACAGCGCGGCGGTGCATGACCGGCTCGGTGTTGTAAAGGAACGTGCGGCCGGGCCCATCGCCACGCAGGATGATCCGGCTGTGGCCGATCAGCAGGGCCTGGCGAGCATCGGCCGGCGGCTGGATGCGGTAGGTGCCCTCGGGCAGATGCACGATGCCACCGCCCCGCTCGGCGGCGCGGTCGATGGCCTTCTGAATCGCCGCGGTGCTGTCGCGCTCGCCGGTGGGGTCGGCACCGAAGTCGGGGGCGGTGACATCGAACACGGGCAGGTCCGGCTCATCGGGGATCGGCCGCTGGCCCATGGCGTAGCCGGCGTAGGAGAAATCGTGGAGAAACAGGCCGTGCTCATCGGTGAAGCCGGGCCGCCAGTTCTGCGGGTAGAGCCGGCTGCGCCACGTTTCGCCCTGCTGCGCCGCCGCCGCGGCCGAGGCGGGCGCGAGCAGGGCGGTGAGCAACGCAAGGCAGACGATGGGAACGTACCGCAGGGGTAATGGAGGATGTGGCAGCATGATCGATGCTCCTTGAAGCGCGGCGGAAGGGGGCACGGTCAGATCGTAGGCGCTTCGGGTCCTGACTTGCGAACGTCCGTGCATGGTGAGTTGTTGCTGAGCAGTGGGTCATGTTGCCGCACCATACCAGCGAAGAAAGCCGTGCTGCCACGCGGTGGCCAGCCGGCTGGTTGTGGTGCAGGCTTCCAGCCTGCTCCGCCGATCCTCACGGTAACGACCTGCAACCATCCGTCCTTCAGGGAATAC
>PUMS01000025.1 GCA_003551485.1 Phycisphaeraceae bacterium
CTCGCTCGAAGGCAGCCTGGACCTTTACGGGCCCGGCGGGGCTGCGTTCGTGCAGAACCAGGACCAGCAGATGCGCCAATGGGTCAGCAACCGCGCCGAGTTGTTGACCACCGCGGTGCTCGACTATGAAGGCGATGATGCCGACGAGCGCCGTGATCGGGCGCGCGACCGGTTCATCGCGCGCTACGGTTCCGACGTGCGCGGGGCCTACCGCCACCTGCGCAGCACGCTCGAGGATTACCATCGCAAGCGCATCGAAGCGGCCGAGGATGAGGATCAGCAGGCCCAGCGGCGACGCGACAGGGATCGGGCACTCGACGATCTCGATGGCCAGTGGTTCAGGGTCAACGCCGAGGCATTCGGCGACTATACCGCCCGCATCCGACCCGCCGGGGCCGAGGCCCTGCGGCCTCGCGACCTGCCCGAAGGCGTCCGCGCGCCGACCACCCGCCAGTTCCGCCGCGCCATGGCCGGCATCGAGCGGGGATTCGTCGCGGCGCTCATGATCGAGTACGGCGCTGAGATGGGTTTCGACCGCCAGGTCGAGCCCGACCCCGAGGAGGAAGCCGAGGACCGTGCGGACCCGGCCCTGGAGTTCTTCAACCGCTATGCCCATCGCCCCCAGTCGGCCGTCAGCCGCGCCCGGACCCTGATCCGCGAGGAGTTCGCCCAGCGCATCGAGGAAGAGCGCCAGCGCCTCCAGGAGGAACTGGAAGGCATCGATGAGGAAGATGAGGATGCCCGCCACGATGCCCGCCGCCGCAGTGAGCGGGCGATCGAGCGGCTCGAGCGGCAGCGCGACCAGGCCATCGACGACGTGCGGGCGCTTCACGATGAGCATTTCCGCGGCGTGTTCGCAACGGTGATGGTGCTCTGGGGCGACGCCGCCAACCGCATTGTCGACGTGGTGCCCAACCCGATCATGGCCGAGCGTCTGCCCCCCGATGCGCCGCTGGTGACGCGGGTCAACGAGGCGCTTCAGGGCCTTCGCAACGTCTTCTATGAGGCCCCGGTGTGGCTGATGCGGGCCCACCTGGGCTTCTTCATCATCTTCCTGCCGCTGGTGCTGGCGCTGCTGGCGTTCATCGGCGGGGCGATGTTCCGCATGACCGCCCTGCACGCCACGCGCGATGAGCGGATTCCCGCCATGGAGGCGGTGCGCTTCGCCCAGGGCAAGTTCATCTGGTACTTCCTGGCCCCCCTGGCGCCGCTGCTGGCGGTGCTGATCGTGGGTGTGATCCTCATGGTTGGCGGCTTCATCCTCTTCAACCGGCCCTTCGGCTGGGAGTGGCTGGCGGTGCCGCTGAACATCATCGGCGGTGCGCTGATGTTCCTGGCCCTGCTGGGCGGGTTCGTGATGACGATCATGCTCATCGGCCTGGCCGGTGGCGGTGGCCTGCTCTACCCGGCGGTGGCCACCGAGGGCACCGATGCCTTCGATGCCGTCAGCCGCGCCTATGCCTACCTGCTGGGCCGGCCGTGGCGGTGGCTGCTTTACAACCTGGTGGGGCTGGTCTACATCGCCATCACGTTCCTGTTCGTGACCTGGGTGGTGGGGCTGACGCGCGACCTGAGCGTCTTCTTCGTCAGCTCCGGTGTGGTCTCGACGCTGGATGTGGGGCAGACGCCGGTCAACCGCTTCGACGTGATGGTCGAGCGCGAGTGGGAGGCGATGCCCGGTGGCGCGCGGGTGGCGGCGGCCCTGGTCTACGTCTGGCTCTTTGTGCTGGGCGGCCTGGCCGTGGCGTTCCTGATCAACGTCTTCGCCGCGGTGCAGACCAACATCTACCTGCTGCTGCGCCACGCGGCCGACGGCACCGAGTACGATGATGTCTACATCGAGGCCGAAGAGCCCACCCCGCCGACCGCCCCCTCGACACCGGACAAGGTCGAGCCCACCGGGGAAACGCCGGCTGCCGGCGCAGGTGCCGCAGGTGCCACGGGCGCGGCCGACGCCGCTGCGCCACCACCGGCCGCGGGCGAGCAGCCGGCCACCGAGTCTGGCGGCGAAGCCGGTCCCGAGGAGCCCTCGACCCAGCCCCCGCCACCTTCCACCCCGCCCGGCGGCCCGGCCGAGGGTCAGCCCTCCGAGCCGCCCAGGGATGAGGATCGGGACAAGGGCACCCACGGCCAGGGTGAATCCCGGTCGCCCGATTCGCCCCGCTGAGCCGGCCCGATGGGCCGCATTCAACCCGCAAACGTCCCACACCGACCCGCCGGCCGCGCCGGCGGGGCGGTTGTTTCATGGCCGGCGCCCGGTGCCACCGGCGGTTTATCCAGCAATGTTCGTGATGCACGTTCCCCCGCAGGCCGCGCCTGGTCCAAAGGTCGCTTCTGAATAACTGAACAGACCGGCCGGGCGGCAGCTCCGCCGTCACGCCGGGCAGGAGGTGCACGTTGACCGGATGCGGGTCGGGGGCAGATAGGAGGGCCTGAACGGCCCGAGCAGCACCCCTCACTCGATTCGCCGCCCCGTCGCCGCAAACGGGGTCGGTGGCGGTGACGCCGGTCGCTGCGACCCGAGACGGCGGCGCGGCGGGATAGACCGCGGGAGGTGCCGTTCGCGGCCGCAGTCACTCCGCCTCACTCTACCGGCTCGGCCATTGGAATCGGATCAGCGCGGCACTCTGCTCACCCTTCACTTGCTCATCGGCCCACGGTGGCCTTGCACCGGCGGCAAAGCCCGGCGAAGAGGTGCGACCCGCGACGTAGACCCCCCGGGGCGTGACGGCAAGCCCTTCCATCTGTGCCCCGCCCCGGACGGTGCCGGGTTCGTCCCCCGGTTCGGTGCCGCGCAGGACCGTCGCGTAGAGGATCCTGTCCAGGTCCGGGCTCAGCACGTACAGGAACCCGAAGCCGCCGCCGGTCTGGTTCTCCGGCCAGTGCTGGTGTGCGGTGGGCGTGGTCCAGGTCGCGGCGGCGCCGCGGCCGGTGAGGTAAACCCGGCCGTGGGCATCACTGCTCACACGGGCGATGTAGTTGCCCGAGAGGCTCGGCCAACCGGTCACACCCCCATCTTCGGTGAATCGGCCATTGCTGCCCGGCCGCACGTTGTGCAGATACCAGCCATCGGTCAACTCACCGCTGTCGGCACGGATGCGGCCGATCCAGTAGATCGACAGGTTGCCCGTGTCCCCCACGAGATTGCCCTTGAAGCGATAGACGTTGGAACCGTGCTGCCATGCGCTCAGAAGCAGATCCCCGGTGGCCATGCAGTAGTGCAGGTCCTTGGGCACCTGGTCGGGGATGTGGATGCTGTCGCCTTCCTGGTAGAGGTTGGTCGACCAGCGGAGTTCGCCCTCGGGGCTGTAGCGGGCGAGAAACACATCGAAAGCGGGGTTGGTTTCACGATGGCGGATGGTGAAGTCGTACTGCATGCTGGCGGCGACGACCACGTCCCCATCGGGCAACACCTGCACCGGCCCGCCGCGCCGGATGCCGTGCAGCCGCCAACGCACTTCCCAGCCGTCATCGCCATCGTACCGGTAGTAACCCGTATCGGAACGCTCGGCCTTGAGGTAGAAGCCCCAGAACTGGTCCGGCTCGCGCAGGTCTTCGGCCGTATGGTGCAGGTCCACGCACCACTGGCGCCCTTGCGGCCTCGCCGGCCAGTCACTGCCGCTGCCATCGGGCTCGATGCGAAGCAGGTACGCCGCCATCCGGGCCCCACGCGTGCCGGCGGTGTAGTAGATGCGGCCTTGGGCATCCACATCCAGGCCGGTCACAGCCGTCTGATTCGGCCCCCCGGGCCGGATCCACTCCAACCTGCTGCCATCGGCGCTGAGCCGGGCGACGGCGCTGCGCCGCCCATCCCACTGCCCCGACTCGTGGTCGGGCGCTACGTCCGGCAGGCGGTCGAGCTGCTCCCCGCCCAGGGCGATCCATCCCTGCGGGGTGACGGCCATTCGCGTGGGGCGGAACGTCTGCGTGGAAAAGCGAGAGAACCATTTCATCTGCTGAAGGTCGGCACTGAGGCGGGCGACAAAGCCCATCCTCTCCCCTTCGCGCTGACCGAGCAGGCGGTGGAGCGTGACCTCGCCCGGCACCGCACTCATCGAGTCGATCATGCCGCAGATCAGCACATCCCCATCGCTCAGTGCCACCAGATCGGTGATCTGATCCGCCCCGTCATTGCCGAAGACGACAGCCATCACGTCCGCCGGTCGATCGATAGAGCCGGCGAACTGCTCCCGCGGGGGCAGCCGATCCGTGCCGACGGCCATGGCCCCGGCATCGGCTCGGCCGTTGACGGCGACAGCGGATGACGCTTCCCCGTCAGTGTCTTCACCGGTGGGCCCATCAGCGCCCTGCGCATGGGGCCGCCCGTCGGCCTCGCTGTCGGCTCCGTCAGCCTGGGCAAGGGAAGCGTCCGGCCGTTGCCGTCTCTGGTCGCGAGCGTCGGTCTGGGGGCTCGGTGGAGCCGCCGGCCGCTCGGCCGCACGGTCGCCGATGGCGACCCCGGTCCCCTGCGGCGCTTCGGGTGAGTCGGCCTCAGCCGTGGCTGCGCCGGGCGCACCGTTGCCGGCGTCCCCGCCGCCTGCGAAGATCAGAGTGAGCAATACCACAATGAGCACCCCGCTCAGGGTCGTGCCGAGGATGGGGATCCACGGCACGTCGCGACGTCGGTGTGGCGGAGCCTGGGACCGGGATGCCGGTGTCGCCGGCCGGCCGCCCGCGGCGGGGTGAGCTGCGCCGGCGGGCTGAGTGGGGCGCTGGGGGGCCGCCCCCTCACCTGCCTCACGGGCCAGGCCGTCGAGCCCGGCCTCGATTCCGGTCAACGGTCCCGGTACTGCGACGCCTGACCCGCGGGGAGCATCTGCCGCACCGGAGGCATCCCTTGCCGCGACCGAGCCGGTGGTACTGTCGGGGGCCCTGCCGGGGGCCCTACCGGGGGTTGACCCGCTGCGGGTAACCCTGGTCGAGGCCGGCACCAGCCATACATGGCGACAGGCCGGGCAGCGGACCTTGTGGCCGATGGCCTCAGCGGGCACCCCCATCGTCTGGTGGCAGGCGGGGCAGTGCGTGTTGAGCATGTCGGTGTTCTCCTGTCAGTTGCAGCGCATCGGTGTGCGCGCAGCGCACAACGTGGCAGAGCGGGCACCGATTGCTCCGGATGCTCGGATACAACCCGCTCCTTCCCATCCTATTCCTTCGCAACCGGCCCGATCCGGGGGATGTGGCGTCCCCTTTGCGAACCATCGACAGAACCGTCCCGACGCCGACTGAGGCCCAGATGCAGTGCCGGTCCAGGTTCCCGGTTCACGAGTGCCACACGGCATCCCGATGGCTGTTGGCAGAAGGTGCAGGCACCGTGTGTACGGGCCTACAGCTTCGGGGTGGCCACGGGTCGGCGCAGGTAGGCCATCACGGTGGCGTCGATCGGGCGGCCCTCGAAC
>PUMS01000257.1 GCA_003551485.1 Phycisphaeraceae bacterium
CCCCCCTCCCCCGATGATGCCCATACGCCCGATACAGAAACCCCACCTCCGCCCCCGGCTGCTGCACCGCCAGCCGATAAAGCTGCAACCTGTGTGGACGCGGGGGTTTGGATGCCATCGCGGTGAGGATTGTACCGTAAAGACACGCAATGCGAACCTGACCGGCCCGGCTGCGGCCTGCCCTGGCCCGGAGGGCGGCTCGCGGGGGGTCTGCCACCGTGTCGTCAGGGCGCCATGTGACAATGGCGCAGAAAAAAGGCGGCCGCCCTTTTCGTGGCGGCCGGTCGGACCGTGGTCCGTGGCCTGCGAACGTTTCTTCTTGTTACGAGAAGGTCCGCGGGCCGGGGTTGGATAGACGCCCATATGGTATCATCCCGCACAGGGGATTCAAGTCCTCCGGAGGAATTTTCATGCCCACCACACTCGGTCTCGACCTCGGCCCCAATTCCATCGGTTGGGCACTGATTGATGAGTCCGGCCCGGCTACCGGGCGGATCATCGATCTCGGGGTCCGCATCTTTCCCGAGGGGGTGGACAATTTCGACACCTCCAAGGAGCAGTCTCGCAACGAGGCGCGGCGGGTCGCCCGCAGCATGAGGCGCCAGACCCGCCGCCGCGCAGCACGCCGCCGCGCACTGCGCGATGCCTTGGTCACCTGCGGCCTCTGGCCTGCAGATGCCGCGGAGGCCGACCGGCTGCTGGCCCTCGATCCCTACGAACTGCGGGCCCGCGCGGTGGACCCCCAGGCCGAGCCGCTTACCCCACACGAACTCGGTCGCGTGCTGTTGCACCTCAACCAGCGCCGTGGCTTCCTGTCGATTCGCAAGCGGGATCGCAAGGACAGGGAACTCAAGGGCATGCTCGCCGAAATCAGCGAGCTCGAGCGCGAGATTCAGGATGCCAACCCGCCCACGCTCGGGCGCTTGCTGCATGGCAAGCTACAGGCACTCGACCCATGCCAGCGGCGCGAGGGCGATCATGTCCGACGTCGCCATACCCACCGGCACATGATCGAGGATGAATTCAATCGCATCTGGCAGACCCAGCAACGTCACCATCCCCACCTGTTGACCGACCGGCTGCGCTACGGCACGGTCGGCCGTCGCCGCTATCCGGCCCGGCCCATTCGACGCCCGAGGGGCCAGACGCTGCTGGAGGCCTTCGGCATTCACGGCATCATGTTCAACCACCGCCAGATCTTCTGGCCGAGGTCGGTCGTCGGCTCGTGCGAGTTGGAACCCAAACAGCCGCGTTGCCCGCGTGCCGACCGCCGCGCTCAGCGCTTCCGCATGCTTCAGGAGGTCAACAACCTCCGCTACATCGACCCCACCCAGCGCAGCGAGCGACGGCTCGATGACCAGCAACGTGCCCTGCTGATCGACCGCCTGTCGCACCGCAGGGAGATGACCTTCGACCAGGTTCGGCGCGAGCTGGGCTTCCTGGACAACATCCGCTTCAACCTCGAGAAGGGTGAGCGTTCCAAACTCAAGGGCCTGGTCACCGAGTACGAACTGGCCAAGGCCACCGGCAAGAGCTGGTGGAATCGCCCCGAAGCGCAGCGCAACCAGATCGTCGATCTGCTGCTCGACAGCAATACCGACGATGATGACAAGCAGGCTCGGCTCGTCGACGACTTTGGTCTGACCTCCGCCCAGGCGCACGCCGCGCTGCTGGCCGACCTGCCATCGGGACACGTCCGGTTCAGCGTGCGGGCGATCGAGAATCTGCTTCCGCACCTGGAACGCGGGCTGGTGCTCATGGACGATGATGCGGGCAACTCCGCCCTTCACGCCGCCGGTTATCTGCGGCCGGATGAGCTTCAGCGTCGGGTGTTCGACCGGCTGCCCGACCCCCAGCGCAGCCGCGACTGTCCGATCGGGGACATTCCGAATCCCGTCGTCAAGCGGGCGCTGGTGGAGCTGCGCAAGGTAGTCAACGCGATCATCCGCGAGTACGGCAAGCCCGATGAGGTCCACATCGAGATGGGGCGGCAGGTCAAGCAGGGCGAGGAGGCCCGGCGAAAGTACAACAAGACCATCCGCCAGCGCGAGGCGGAGCGCAATGAAGCGGCCGACCTGCTGCGCGAACACGGCATCCGCGTCAGCCGCGATGCGATCAACCGGATCCTGCTGTGGAAGGAGCAGGGCGAGATATGCACCTATACCGGCCGGCCGATCAGCTTCCGCCAGCTTTTCGGCGGTGAGGTGGATATCGATCACATCCTGCCGTATTCGCGCTGCCTCGATGACTCGCTCATGAACAAAGTGGTGGTCTTCCGGGATGCCAACGCCCAGAAGCGCGACCAGAGCCCCTGGGAATGGCTGGGTGAGCGGGACCCGGATCGGTTCAACGAGATCACCCACCGGGCCCGCAGGCTGCCCTACCCCAAGTACCGGCGCTTCCTGCTCAAGGAACTGCAGCTCGACAGCTTCATCGCCCGGCAGCTCGTGGATACATCCTACATCGCCCGGGCGACGGTGGCGTACCTTCAGTGCCTCTTCGAGTCCGACCAGCGCCACTCGGTGTGGGGCATGAAGGGCCAGCTTACGGCCGAGTTGCGGCATCAGTGGGGGCTCAACCGCATTCTCGGCGGCGAAGATGGCGGCATGAAGTTGCGCGATGACCATCGCCACCACGCCATTGATGCAGTGGTCTGCGCGCTGACCAGCCGCTCGCGCATGCATGGCCTGACCCGCATTCGCAAGGCCGGCGGTGTGCTCCAGACCGGCGAAGCGCTCGATCCGCCGTGGGAAGGCTTCCGCGATGAACTCGCCCGCCGCATCGCACGGGTGAACGTGTCGCACCGCGCCGAACGCAAGATCGCGGGCGCATTGCACAAGGAAAAACCTTATGGCCCCCTACGGGTTCCAGGTGGGGAACGCAAGGAAGGCTTGTTCGTCATCCGCACCTCGTTGGATGAGTTGTCTGCCAACGAAGTCGAGATGATCCGTGATCCAGTTGTACGTCGTGTGATTACCCAACGGCTTGCAGAACACGGGATCGAGACCGGACGTGCGAAGGGCGAAGCCACGCGCAAGATGAAAGCGGTGTTGTGTGATCCCGACAATCCCGTGAGAATGCCCACGCGCAACCCCGACAAGTTGGGTCCACCCATCCGTCGTGTTCGTGTGATCCGCCGTGATCTGACCATCCGAGCCTTGGGAAGGAACGATGATGCGGGGGGGAGCACCTTTGACCCAGCAGAAGACCGCACGAAGTTCGTTAAGCCGGGAGCGACGCATCATCTGTCGCTGTTTGAGTGGGCTGTGAACGGCAAGACTCGGCGCGATGCGGTGTTTACGAGCATGCTTGATGCCGCGGATCGGCTCAAGCTGCGCCAGCAGTACGTCAAGGAGAGGGTCACGGCACTCGAGAAGCAACGGGTCTCCAGGATTTCACGTAAAGGACCAGAATGCGGCGACCTCATGCGGGAAGCTGAGCGGCGATATCCCACCATCACACGCGTTCATCCGGAACACTCCGAGGCAAAGTTCCTGTTTTCGCTTCGGCGTGGCGAATACGTCCTCGCGGATGTCGACGGAAAGCAAGTGCTCTTGGTGTTTAATACAGCAGCCTCAACCGAAAAGCAGCTCCGCTTCTTCCATCATGCCGATGCTCGCCCATCGAACAAATCGCAGAAGTCAGGACAGCGTCGGCTATACCGCTTCCAGCCGTCAACTCTCAATGCCCGCAAGGTAACGGTTGACACCCTCGGCCGCATCCGCTGGGCCAATGACTGAAGCGCCGGGTCGAACCGTCCGATATCCCCTTGGGGGCACTTCCGCCCCCTCCGCGGGATATCGCCATGATCAAGCGCACCATCGAAATCTCCCGACAGCCGGCGTTCATCTCCGTGCGCCTCGGCCAACTCATCCTCCAGCCGCCCGAGGCCGACAAGTCCGCCGCGCACGCCATTCCCTGTGAGGACATCGGCCTGGTCATGGTGGATCAGCCACGGGTCACCTGGACCCACAGGGCTCTGGCCGAACTGATGAAGCATGGCGCTGCGGTGTGCATCTGCGGCGATGACCACCTGCCCGCCGGCCTGCTGCTGCCCCTGCCCGGCCACAGCGAGGTCGTCTGGCGTATCGATGACCAGATCAACGCCACCCGGCCCCGCAGAAAGCGCATCTGGCAGCAACTGATCGCCGCCAAGGTCCGCGCCCAGGCCGCCAACCTCGAACCCGGCTCACCCGCCCGCAAGCTGCTGGAGAACCTGGCCGGGGAGGTCCGCTCCGGTGACAGCACCAACGTCGAGGCCCAGGCCGCCCGCGCCTACTGGGCCGCCTGGCTCACCGACGGCCCACGACACGGACCGGGCGCGGCCGAGCCTGGCCGGCCCGCCGCGGCCGGACCCGCGCTGGCCACGAGCCTCACCGCCGAAGGTGGCGGTGAGGTGTTCGATGCCGACCGCCCGGATGCCCCGCGCTTCCGCCGCGACCCCGACGGCCTGGACCCGATCAACATCATGCTCAACTACGGCTACGCCGTGCTCCGGGCCGCGGTGGCCCGGGCGCTGGTCGCGGCGGGGCTGCTGCCGGCCCTGGGGGTCCACCATCACAACCGCGCCAACGCCTTCTGCCTGGCCGATGACCTGATGGAGCCGCTGCGGCCGATGGTCGATGCGCGCGTGCGCGAGCTGCACCGCCGCGGCCACGCCCGCCTCGACCAGCTCACCAAGGCCTGCCTGCTGGATGTGCTGGTGGAGCCGGTGAAGATCAACCGCCAGCGCGGTCCGCTGATGGTCAGCCTTCACCGCCTGGTGGCCTCGCTGCGTCGCTGCCTGCGCGGCACGGGCCGGCTCACCGTCCCGATCAGCGACGGCCCGGCCCGGATGCAGCGCCTGGAATCGGACTCGGGTCCGGCGCCGGCCGCGGGCGCGGCCGGTGAAGGGGCCCCGGCGTGCTGATCAGTGGATACCGCTGCATGTGGGTGGTGGTCATGTTCGATCTGCCGGTGGACACCGCCGATGCGCGGCGGCAATACGCGCGTTTCCGTAAATCCCTTATTGAGGATGGGTTTACGATGCTCCAGTTCTCCGTCTACGCCCGCCATTGCGCCAGCGAGGAAAACGCCGAGGTCCACCTCCGCCGCGTCTCGGCCATGGTCCCACCCGACGGCGAAGTCCGCGTCCTGACCATCACCGACAAGCAATTCGAGCGGATGGCGGTGTACCTGGGCGAAACCCGCGGCCAACCGGAAGCTCCCCCGCCTCAACTGCACCTTTTCTGAGCGGCCAATCGCAATAACCTCCTGTCAGCAAGTCACTTCGGCGGGGAAGAGTCTATCCAACCCCGGCCCGAAGCCAACCCGCAACCTATGCGACGTGCCCGTATACACCCACCCCAGTCTATCCAACCCCGGCCCGAAGCCAACCC
>PUMS01000054.1 GCA_003551485.1 Phycisphaeraceae bacterium
CCCGGCCGCAGGTCCGCCTCTACGAACGCGCCGTCCGCCAGATGCAGGAGGCGCTGAAAGAGGTCGGTGGCATGGCGCGGCGGGGGCTGGTGCTCCAGACGCTGCTGCGGCTGAAGCAGATCTGCAACCACCCCAGCCAGCTCGCCGGCGATGGCGAATACAAACCCGCCGACAGCGGCAAGTTCCTGCGCCTGTCTGAAATCTGCCAGGAGCTGGCCCAGCGCCAGCAGAAGGTGCTGATCTTCACGCAGTTCCGCGAGATCATCGACCCGCTCAATCAGTACCTGGCCGACGTCTTCGGCCGCGCCGGGCTCACCCTGCACGGCGCCACGGCGGTCAAGCAGCGCCGCGGCATCGTCGAGCGCTTCCAGCGCGACGATGGGCCGCCTTACCTGATCCTGTCGCTGAAGGCGGGGGGCACGGGATTGAACCTCACCGCGGCCTCGCACGTGATCCACTTCGACCGCTGGTGGAACCCGGCGGTGGAGAACCAGGCCACCGACCGCGCCTTCCGCATCGGGCAGAAGCGGAACGTGCTGGTCCACAAGTTCGTCACCAGCGGCACCATCGAGCAGCGCATCGACGCCATGATCGAGGACAAGCGACACCTGGCCGAGCAACTGCTTGCCGATACCGGGGAAGTGAACCTGACGGAAATGCCGGATGAGCAGCTCATCGAGCTGGTCCGGCTGGATGTAACCCACGCCACCATGCAGGAGTAATGCCATGTCCTGGGGTTTCTTTCGCCCTTACGTGCCCGTGGCTAAGCGCCGGGCCCAGGCCCGCCTCGAGATGCAGAAGCTGCGCGACAAGGGCATGACCATCGAGCCGGTCGTCATCGAGGGCCGCGCCATCGCCCGCAGCTTCTGGGGCAGGGGCTGGTGCGAGCACCTGGAGTCGTTCTCCGACTTCGAGAACCGTCTGCCGCGCGGGCGGACCTACGCCCGCAACGGCTCGGTCTGCCACCTAAGCATCTCACCGGGCAAGCTCTCGGCCTACGTTGCCGGCTCGGAGCTCTACAAGGTCGAGATTCTCATCGACAAGCTCAAGCCCGCGGTGTGGAAGCAGATCAGGCAGCAGTGCGCCGGCAGCGTGGGCACGATGCTCGAGCTGCTCGAGGGCCGGCTCTCCGAGCAGGTCATGGCCGTGGTGGCCGACCGCGACAAGGGCCTGTTTCCCAAGCCCAACGAGATCAAACTGAAGTGCTCCTGTCCCGACTGGGCCGGCATGTGCAAGCACGTGGCCGCGGTGCTCTACGGCGTGGGCAACCGCCTGGACCGTGACCCGGCGCTGCTGTTCACGCTGCGCGGGGTGGACCCGGCCGAACTGGTAAGCACCGACATGGCGCTGGCCACGGGCCAGGGTGCCAGGGCCGCGGCGATGTCAGGCGACCGCATCAGCGAGGTCTTCGGCATCGAGATCGAGATGGACGATGCGCCCCCGGCAACCGCGCCCGCGGCACCGTCGAAGGCCTCGGCCAACGGCCGCAAGGCCAGGCGCAAGGCGTCACCGAGCGGCAAGGCGGCCAAGGCCAGGGCGCAAGCCCAAGCCGCTTCCGAGGCGGCGTCGGCCAGGGCCAAGCCCAGGCTCAACAAGACGCCCCCCACCGGCCGCAGCATCCGCCGGCTTCGCGAGCAGTTGGGCATGACCCCCGCCGCGTTGGCCCGCGAGCTGAAGGTGTCGGTGGCGAGCATCTATCGCTGGGAGGCCATCACCGGCCGCGTGAACTTGCAGGCCCGCTCGCTCCAAGCCATCGCCATGTTGCGGCAACGCGTCCGCAAAGGCGGCCGCTGAACGCCCCCCCCGCCCATCCACCCCGCAGTACAAAGTGCCATCCCCATGCCCCCACTGACCCCACCGGCCATCACCGATCGCGCCTTCTGGCAGAGCCTCGCCGACCGTCCCGCCACCGCCGCGCTGCTGGAACCGCTCCAGGAGCATGCCGAGGCCGCCCCGCCGCGGCCGACGCTGCCCTCGGCCGGCGACTACCTGGCCGCATCACGCCACAACGACCGCACGCGAACCGACCGGGCGTGGCAGCAGCAGCGCGGCGTGCTGGCCGCCCTGGTCATCCGCCGGGCAAGACTGGGGATGGAGGAAGGCGATGGCGATGACCGGCTGCTGGACTGGCTGTGGGACCATGCCACGACCGGTTCGTGGGCGGTGGCAGCGCATGTGGCGGGCGACCGCCTGCCGCAACTGGACGATCCGACACTGGACCTTGCCGCGTGCGAGATGGCGGCGTTCCTGGCCGAAGCCATCGAGATGCTCAAGCCGTGGATGACGGCGCAGTCGCAGACCCTGGTCGGCTCGCTCATCCACGAGATCGATCGTCGCGTGATCGGGCCGTTCGGTGAAGGCTGCGAAGTGTGGTGGGGGCCGGAGCAGACCTCACCCCAGCGCGTGGTCAACAACTGGTCGGGCGTCTGCGGCGGCACGATCCTTGCCGCGTGCCGGGCATTGGCCGGGATGGGCCATCCCCGCCCCGAGGCCGAGGCACGGGCCAAGCGAACGCTGCGCTTCTTCCTCGATCGCGCCTTCACACCCGGCGGGGAGTGCGATGAGGGCCTCACCTACTGGAACTACGGCATGACGTATGCCTGGCTGGGCCTCAGCCGCCTGGATGAGCCGGCCCTGGCCGAGGCGGTGGACCTCGAGCGCCTGTGGCAGGTGGCCGACTCCCCCCGCCGCGCCCATATCGAGCAAGACCTCTTCTACTGTGCCAACGATGGCGAGCTTCGCACACCCCCATCCCCCGCCCTGCTGCGCTGGCTGGCGGCGAGGATGGACAATGACTTTCCCCTCTACTGGCTGCACCAGGGCGCTGCACCGCCGGCGCACAACGTGCATCGCCATCTCGGCCCGATCTGGCGCGAACTGGTGTTGACGCCGACCGAAGGTGAGCCATCCGCGCCGCCGCCTGTGCCGAAGTCGCAGCCGGCGACGTTGCTCGAGGATCAGCAGGTGGCGATCCTGCGTTCGGGCACTGGCGATGGCGGCGGCGGCGGCGAGCCCACGGGCGGGGGCGGCCGGCGCATCATCGCCACGCTCGGCGGCGGCCACAACGCCGAGAACCACAACCACAACGACCTCGGCCACGTCATGGTCATCGTCGACGGCCGGCCGGTGATCCCGGACCT
Organism: Phycisphaeraceae bacterium; assembly: GCA_003551485.1. Classification (GTDB taxonomy): domain Bacteria; phylum Planctomycetota; class Phycisphaerae; order Phycisphaerales; family Phycisphaeraceae; genus B1Sed10-187. The sequence goes on from PUMS01000054.1 coordinate 3,141, forward strand.
GGGCCGGCCGGCCTACACCACCGACTTCTTCGGGCCCAACCGCTACCGATACCTGGCCGCCTCCAGCCGTGGCCACTGCTGCCCCGTGGTCAACGGCCACGAGCAGCGCCCGGGTGCGGACGCGGCGGGCCGGATCATCGACTGGCGGGCGGACGATGCATCGCCCGGCCTCGAACTCGAGCTGGCCGCCGCCTACCCGCCCGAGGCGAAGCTGCAAAGCTGGCGGCGAAGCCTCCACCGCCGCGACGATGCCGACAAGCCGACGTTCATCCTCATCGACCGCTTCCAGACCGATGAGGCGGGCATTCTCATCTCGCACCTGCTGTGGTCGATCGACCCGCCACGCATCGAGGGCAAGGCGAAGCTGCTCATCGGGCCGCTGGTGTGCGAGCTGTCGCTTCAGCCGCGCGAGCTGCGAACCGAACCGGTGGTGCTGGCCGAGCACGGCCTGCCTGCGCTCGATGGGGCCGAAACCGTCTATCGCATCAGCGCCGACTACGCCACCGATGCCGAGGGCCACCTCGAAGTGCGCACGGTGCTGACGTCGGCCGATGCTACAATCGCGACATGACCGAGCCGTCGGCCCTGACCATCGAGGCGTTTCAGCGTTTCATCCGCGATCGCTACCTGGCCACGGACAGCGCGAGGGGCACGCCAGGCACCTTCATGTGGTTCATCGAGGAGGTGGGCGAGCTGGCCACCGCGCTGCACAAGGCCGCGGGCGAGGGTGGGGCCACCACCGGCGGTGAGAACCTCGCCGAGGAGTTTGCCGATGTCCTGGCCTGGCTGTGTACGCTGGCCAACATCAACGGCATCGACCTGGCCCGCGCGGTGAGCGAGAAGTACCTCGCCCGCGAAGGCCCCGAAGGCACCAAGTAGACCGCCCCGGCCACGCAGCGCGGCGATGGACACCCGGCGCCGCTGCGGCACGGGTCGATCAGGAGAACGGCAATGCTCAAGGGTCCGCTGCTTCACCCTCAGATTCTCGAAGCCCTCGGCCGCGCCGGTCACGGCTCGCGCCTCCTGATCGCCGATGGCAACTACCCCTTCGCCACGACACTGGGGCCGCGCGCCTCGCTTGTGAACCTCAACCTCAGCCCCGGCATCGTCTCGTGTACGCAGGTGCTCGAGGCCGTTGCCGCCGCCGTGCCCATCGAGGCCGCCGCGGTGATGGACACGCTCAAGACCGGCCCCTATGCCATGACCGAAGACCCACCCATCTGGGCCGACTTCGCCCGAATCCTCAGGGCCAACGGCTGCGGAGCGGACCTGGAGCGCATCGAACGCTTCGACTTCTACCGCGCGGCCGGGGGCGAAGATGTCGCCCTGACCATCGCCACCGCCGAACAGCGCATCTACGCCAACCTCCTGCTGACCATCGGCGTGGTCATGCCCTGACCCCCCGCGAGACGCATGATGCACCCTTTATCCGCATTGAGCAAACGGTGATTTGCCGCGGCGGGTGGGGGCCGTACAATCCCGGCGAACCGGCCCGGGGGTAACGGCAAGGTGTGGGCCGCGTGTTCACACCCGCGGTTCCGATGAGCGACACGGCAGCACAACCAGCCCCGATGCGGGGCAGGAGGCATCACACCATGAGCGAACGAACCGGTCTGGTCACACTCAAGAGCAACCCCGTCACGCTTGAAGGCGATGGCGTCAAGGTCGGCCAGCAGGCGCCCGACTTCACCGCCGTGGCCACCGACATGAGCGAGCAGACGCTCTCGCAGTACCGGGGCAGGCCGGTGGTGCTCTGCTCGGTGCCATCGCTGGATACCCCGGTCTGCGACGTCGAGGGCCAGCGCTTCAACAAGGAGGCGGCCGGCCTCGGCCAGGACGCCGTGGTCCTGCTGGTGAGCATGGACACGCCTCCGGCACTGAAGCGCTGGTGCGGGCAGAACAGCGCCGACCGCATCATCACGCTCTCGGACTTCAAGCACTGGAGCTTCGCGAAGAACTGGGGCCTGCGCATCCGGGAACTGGGCCTGCTGGCCCGCGCGGTGTACGTCATCGACCGCGAGGGCACGATTCAATACGAGCAGATCGTGCCCGAGGTGGCGCAGGAGCCCGACTACGATGAAGCGCTGAACGCCGTCAAGCAGGTGCTGTGACCACCTGGTGTCGGCGCGGCGTGTGCTGCAATGTCCGCAGTCGGATGGTGCAGCACGCCTCGGGTGCCACTGGCGGCTTGTCCGCCAG
>PUMS01000102.1 GCA_003551485.1 Phycisphaeraceae bacterium
CAGCTCGAGCAGGCGCAGCAGCAGCGCAGCGAGCAGCAGCGCCAGCTCGAGCAGGTCGAGGCCGAAACCCAGCAGCGCCAGGCCGCCATCAGCAGGTTCGAGACCGAGCTCGGCGACCTGCGCGGCCGGGCCGAGTCGGCCCGCGAGTCCGTAACCGGCCTCCGCATCGAATCGGGCAAGGTCGCCGAACAGCTCGGCGCCGCCGAGCGCCAGTTGCGCTCGATCGAGATCGCCCAGGCCGACATCGCGCGCCAGCGGCAGGTGCTTCAGGAACAGCGCCGTGGCCAGGAAGGCCGCATCGAACAGCTCGAGGGCCAGATCGTCGAAAGCGATCGCCAGATGAGCGAGGCCGAGGCTGAACTTGAATCGCTCGAAGCGAAACTCGAAGAGGTCGTCGCGCAACTGGCCACGCTCGATGAGCAGCGCAGCGGGCGCGAGAGCGAGCTTTCCGGACACCGAAAGGCCGTCGAAGCGGCCGAATCAGCGCTGCACAAGCTCGAGGTGAAGCAGCGCGAACTCGAAATCCGCGCCGATGGCGTGCGCGAGCGGGCGATGGAACAGCTCTCGCTGGACCTGACCGAGCGCTACGACCGCGACCACCCGCCGGCCATCGACGACTTTAACTGGGACGCCACCGCCGCCGAGATCGACGACCTGCGAAAGCGCATCGACCGGCTGGGCAACGTCAACCTCGATGCCATCAAGGAGCAGCAGCAGCTCGAGGAGCAGGCCACCGCGATGCGCCAGCAGGTCGAGGACATCGAGCAGGCGCGCCAGAAGCTCGAAGCGCTCATCGAACAGATCAACACCACCTCACGCGATCGCTTCGAGCAGACCTTCGAGCAGATCAAGCAGTACTTCGCCGGCCAGGAGGGCATGTTCCGCCGCCTCTTCGGAGGCGGCCGGGCCGACATCAGCCTCCAGCCGATCGACGAGCAGGGCACGGTGGACGTGCTCGAATCGGGCATCGAGATCATCGCCAAGCCGCCGGGCCTGGAGCCGCGCGTGCTGTCGCTGCTGTCGGGCGGACAGCGCGCGATGACGGCGATCGCCCTGCTTCTGAGCGTGTTCAAGGCGCGGCCGTCACCGTTCTGCGTGCTCGATGAGGTCGATGCCCCGCTCGATGACGCCAACGTCGACCGTTTCAACGAGATCATCCGCGGCTTCCTGGACCAGAGCCACTTCATCGTCATCACGCACAACAAGCGGACGATGGCCGCGGCAGATGTGCTGTTCGGCGTCACGATGCAGGAGCGAGGCGTATCGCGGCGGGTGAGCGTGCGCTTCGACCAGGTGCACAGAAGCGGCGACGACGTGCAACTGTCACGCGAGGCCGAGTTGGCCGATGAAGCCCAGAGCATCGAGGCGCCGGAGCCCGGGCAGGCCGCCGCCGGACGCTTCAACACGGAGGCCGGTGAAGCGCTCGAGCCGGATGCGGTGGGTGAAATCCCCGAGGCCGTCAATGCCGCCGCCGGGCACGCAAGCAGCGGCGACGGCAACGGCAACGGAGACGGCAACGGCGACGGCAATGGCCGCGGCAACGGCGACGGCCATGAACGCGAACGCGGCCACGTTCGTGACAGTGGTCATGGCAACGGTGAAGACGATGCCCATGCCGGCGCACACCCGCCCGCCCGTGCCGGGGCTCACGCTCAGGCCGGCCGGCACGGCTCACGCGGCAACGGCAATGACCACGCGGGCGATGACAGCGCCGGCGCCGACGACGTTGAACCAGAGGGCAACGGTTGCACCGACGGCCAGGCCCTGAGCCCCACGGCGCGCCAGCGCATCGCCGCGCTGCTTGAAGACCGCTGACATCCAGACCTCAGACCTCACGCGCGGGTTCCCACAGGTCCACGGGATAGCCCCGCCAAACCGCACCCGCCGCGGCCGGCCCGTCCGGTCGCGGCGGTTTGCGTTGATGCGGCAAACCCAACGGGGCCGGGTTTGCAATCCCTTGCCCCAATCCGGCTGCCGGTCAATGTCGCTTCAGGCGGTAGCGGCCAGCGGATCGGATGCGGTTGGGCGCGAAGCGCCCAGGCCGGGCACGAGCAGGTCGAGCATGGGGTGAAGGCGGGCATCCCAGGTGTAGCGCTGCTCGACGCAGTCGCGGGCCGCGGCGGCGATGGCGCGGCGTTGCCGGGGGTCGTCGAACACCCTCGTGATGGCCTCGACCCAGTCCCGGGGCTGATCGGCCACCAGCAGGTGCTCACCCACAGTGGCCTCGATCCCCTCGGCCGCGGCCGGCGAGCAGATGGCCACGCGCTGACAGGCCATGGCCTCGAGCACCTTGTTCTGCACCCCGCGGGCCAGCAGCAGCGGGGCGATCACCACGGAGGCATCACGGATGTAGTCGCGCACATCGGGCACCGACCCGACGACCTCGACCCCCGGGCACTGGCCCAGTTCCTCGACCCTGGCCGTGGGATGGCGGCCGACAATCAGCAGGCGGGTCCGCGGCTCGCGCTCGACGAGCATGGGCATCACGTGGCGCACGAACCAGGCGATCCCCTCGACGTTGGGCCGGTAATTGAGCACCCCGACGAAGCACAGCGTGCGGGCATCGGTATCTTCCAGCGGTTGGAAGTAGTCCATGTCCACACCGTTGCCCACCGCCACGAGTTGGCCGTGATCGGCAACCTGGCTGCGATAGGCCTTCGCCTCGGCCTCGCTGACGACGCTGACGGCATCGAACGGCTCATCCTGGCCCGACTCCAGCCGCCGCAGCCGCCGGGCCTCGCAGGCGTAGAGCCACCGCTTCGGCGGCAGCGAGTTCTGAGCGTAGCTGGCCCACTTGGCACTGTCGACATCGACAAGGTCGAGTACGTGGCGGCCGGTGAACGGCGCCGGCACGTGACGGCGCAGGCGCCGCACGTAGTGGCACATGGCGGTGCAGAAGGTGAGCACCGCATCGAAGGGTTCTTCCTCGTGCCAGCGGGCGAGTTGATCGCCCAGGCCGCTGCGGTAGAAGCACGCCGGGGTGATCGCAGCCCCAGCCAGCCACGCTCGGGCGGCGCGCATGCGGATGCTGGTGCGGCTGATCGGATACAGGGCCACGCGGCGGGCCATGGTCGCCAGCAGGTGGTGATGCTGCATCCAGATCGGCTCATCGCTGGTGCAGCCCAAAGCCAGGTCCACGTGCCGGGCCAGGAAACGGATCATGTGATAGCTGCGGATGCGGTCGCCGCGGTCGGGCGGATAGGGCAGCCGATGCGTGAGCATCAGCACGCGAGGCCGCCGCGGCGGCGACTCGGTGGCGGCATCGTCGGGCTGGGCACTGGAGCTGGACACCTGATGCGTTCCCTGGTGTGTCGGCGGTGTGCAGGTCGGCAGTGGGCCGCAGCGCGGCGGGTGGGCCGACTGGCGTGGGTGGGGGCCGACTGCCACGGGCGGCCCGCAGGCGCCGGCCGCGCTTTCAGCCTCGCCGCGACTTGTAGTATCCCTCGTAACGGTAGCTATAGCCGGCGGTGCGCTCGGTCTGGTGGGTAAGCACCACGCCGCCGACCTCGCAGTTGGAAGCCTTGAGCAGGCGCTTGGTGCGCTCGATGACGTCCACCGGCGTGCGGTTGAGCCGCACCACGAGGATGACCTGGTCGCTCAGCGCCCCGAGGATGCAGGGGTCGGTGACGTTGATCACCGGCGGTGAGTCGATGAAGATGTGATCGTAAAGATCGCGCAACCGGTCGATCAGTTGCGCCATCCGTGGGCTGGCGAGCAGTTCGGTGCTCTTATCCGGGTTGCCGCGGCCGGCGGGAATGAACTGGAAGTTGTCGTAGACGGTGGCGTGGAGAATCTCGCCGATGTCATCGGTGCCGCCGGTGAGGTAATCGGTCAGGCCGGTGGGGCATTCGCGGTCGAAGATCGCCTCAAAGGCGGGCTTGCGCAGGTCACCCTCGATGATGAGTATCCGCTTGTCGCGCAGCTCGGAGAAAGCCACACCGAGGTTGACGCTGGTGACGGTCTTGCCCTCAGCGGGGATGGAACTGGTGACCGTGTGCACCTGCGTTCGCCGGTTGCGCGCCCGCGCAAGAATCTGGGTGCGAATGGCGCGATACTGCTCGGTGATGGTGCTGCCTCGATCGTGGTGGGCGACGACCACGGGGGAGTAGCCGTTGAGTGACTTGTCGCCGCCCTGGTGAACCGGCTGCGGCCTGGGGGCGCCGGCCGCGCCGGTCGGATTCGCCGTGTGCGCATCGGGAACCGTCGGCGGAGCGGCGCCGGGCGCATCGCAACCGGCGGCGGCATCGCCATCCTGCGCGCCATCGGGCACCTGCGAGGCAATCTGGTCGATCGGCAGGCTCCCGGCCTCGCGAGCCGGGGTTGCGGCGGCGCCGTCCGATGAACCCTTGGCGGAGGCGTCCGCCTTCTGCCGTGCACGTCTCATGGCTTCATAGACGTCGCCCATCGTCGATCTCCTGGCCAGAAGGCAACTCATCAACTATATCGGTCATCTGGCCGTCGAAGTTCGGCATCATCTGGGCGAGGGCGCGTCGGACGATGGAGGAATCGATCAACCGGGTATCGTTGGAGTAACCGACCAGCAAAGCGTTGTCGCAACAGAGGTTGACCAGCCGGGGCACACCCTTGGTGTACTGGTGGATCACGTTCAGCGCCTCGCGGGAAAAATCCACGTCGGGCCGGCCGTGACTGGCCCGCACGAGCCGGAAGGCGATGTAGCGGGTGGTGTCGTTGAACGACATCGGCTGGAGGTGGCAATACATGCAGATGCGCTGGATCAGCGGCGCCAGGCGGGCATGGCGCAGCGTGTCGCGCAGCTCCGGCTGCCCGAGGATCAGGAGCTGGAGCAGCTTCTCGGTATCGCTTTCGAGATTGGTCAGCAGCCGCAACTCCTCGAACTCATCGATCGAAAGGCATTGGCCCTCGTCAATCACGATGACCACATTACGCCCCACACCCGCCTGGTGTTCGACGAAACGGCGGATGTGGGCCACGACCGAGGCCTTGTCGCGGTGGTTCAGCGCCTCCTCCACGCCCAGTTCCTGGCAGATCAGCCGCAGCAACTGCTCGGCACTGACACGGGTGTTGTTGACCAGCGCCACACGGGCATCGTTGCCCAGCCGCCGGATCAGCGTCCGGACCAGCGTCGTCTTGCCCGAGCCGATCTCACCGGTGACCAGGGCAAAGCCGCGCCGGTTGCGAACGGTGTATTCCAGCTTCGCCAGGGCCTCGCGGTGCTGCTCGGTCTCGAAAAAGAACCGCGGGTTGGGCGTGTTCTGAAACGGCGGGCAGGCCAGGTTGTAGAAGCTCTCGTACATGCTCGGCCAGGACACTGAGGGTGCCGGGCGCACAGGCCCGGCGCGGGGTGGGCGTTGCGGGGC
>PUMS01000388.1 GCA_003551485.1 Phycisphaeraceae bacterium
CTGCTTTTCACGATCGGCCAGGGCGACCACCGAGGCGTGCCTGGCCGCGGGAATACCCAACTCACCGAGCCGCTCGGGCCGCCATTGGCGCGCATCGGCACGAAGGACCATGTCGATCAGCCGGCCGCTGACCAGCGCCACGCGCTGACGGCCGTCGATGCGGACGAACGCGCGGCCGTCGGTGAGCCGGTCGCCGATGTGCAGGCCAAGCTCACGCGCCTCGGCCCCGCCATCTTGCCAGTGCAGCCGCAGGGTGGCGCGCGGCGGGTCAAGCCGCATCGCGGCGGCGCTGGGGGTGTCGCCGGTGTCCGGCTCGACCCATCGGTGCAGGCGCAGCGTGGTCACGGCATGGATCAGCCGCACGGGGATCGCCTCGCGAACGGTGAAGCGGACCGGGTCGGTCTGGCGCCAGCCGTCGCGGGTACGTTCCAGCCGCAGCGCCTGCCCGCCGCGCTCCAGTTCGATCACCGCCACGTCATCTTCGGGCACGCTGCCGGGCGCCATCAGCAGCCCGGCGGCGTCCGCATCGTGTTGTCGATCCTGCCCCGGGCGGATGACCACCTCGAGCACGACGAAATAGGCCGCGACGATCAGTAGCAGGGCCAGCAGCGCGATGGTGGTCTTGAAGCTCACGTTCGAATCCACTCAGGCAAGGGTACGACGTTGAAAACCGAAGCCTTCGCTCAGCCCCTTCGGCGGATCAGCCACATGGTGCTGCCGGCGAGCAGGATGACCGCCGGCAGCCCCGCGGCCAGCAGCCATTGCAGGGCGCGGCGGGTGTCATCCTCGACCGGGCCGATCCGGGCCACGGCCAGGGACATCGGGCTGGGCGCGATCAGGCTATCAACGCCCGCCAGCCAGCAGACGCTGTTGACGAACAACTCGGCGTTGGCCGGGTAGTTCTCGGTGCCCGCAGGGGCGCCCGGATCGCGACCCATCTCAGTCAGCCGGTCGGTGGCCCAGAACCGCTCGGCCACGGCGATAACCCGCCCGGTGGGCGCCTCGGCGGCGGCGGCGATGAGGAACGCGTCGCGCTGCGTGGCCGGGTCGAGGCGCATCCGCGTGGGGTCGCCGCCTTCGCTGCCGGCATCGGTGCGAAGGTCCGGGCCGTGGATGCGCACCAGTTCGTGGTGCCGCACCCCTGTGATGTCCGGGCTGGTCAACTCCAGCGGGCTGGGCATGCCGAAGCGGCCGATCTGGGCCTGAAGCGCCCCGCTGACGGCCAGCCCCGCGGGCCACCGGTCGATGAAGAAGACCGATTCGTTCATCGTGCGGCCGTAGCTGCGCCGTTCGCGGTAGATGGTCTGCTGAAGCCGTGGTGAGAGGCCCCAGGCTTCAAGGAACCCCAGGATCGCGCTTGGCGCATCGCCAAGCTGCGCGGCCAGCACTGGATCGTGGCGCCGCGTGATGAGCATCGCCCCATCGCCCATCGCCAGGCGGTCGCGCAGGTGGTCGAGCACATCCTTCATCCGCGTCTCGAACATGTGCCCATCGACATCGCCGGCATCGAGGTCCGGCAGCAGCACCCAGACGGCGCGCTGGCCGGGCCGCGGCTGGGGCGGGGGCGTGCGGCGCTCGCCAGGCCCGCCGATGCCACCCCCCGCGGCCACGAAGGGAATCCACTGCTCGACCTCGAAGCCGGTGGATACCAGCCGCCGGGCGACGTTGCGGTAGCTGGTCACGGGGTTGTCACCGAACGGGCTGGTGCCCGAGGCACTGATGAACACGGCCATGGGCGGGTTGTCCAGCATCTCGAGCCTGGCCAGGGCGCCGGTGATGCGTGCCTCATCGGTGCTCTGGGTGTCGGCCCGCTCGGCCTCGCTTCTTCTGCCATCGCGGGCATCATCCTCCGGCCGCGGCTCGAACGGCACGGTGCGCAGCCGGTCGGCCCCGAGCAGGACGAGCACATCCTCGCGGGCGAGCATGGCCAGCAGTTGCTCGTATTCCTCGACCGGCCGCGCCCGCTCCAGCCGCGACAGGGCGCGTTCCAGGTTCGCGGCGATGGGCTCGGCCACGATGGCGAGCATCCTTGCCTCATCGGCGATGGCAACCTCGTGTCGATCGGGCCGGGTCATTGCCGTGCGAAGGCGCCGGGCCAGCGTGTCGTACTCATCGCGCGCCCGCCTCAAGTGCCCGGCCAGCTCGTTTCGCAACTCGCCGTAGGCCGGCAGGGGTCGTTCGAGTTGCTCGGTGAGTGCGGTCCGGGCCTGGACGAAGCCCTGCGACCCGGCGGTGAGCTGGCGCAGCCGCACCTGCGCAGCGCGGACCTGCTCCCGCAGTTCGGTCGCTGCCTGTGATGGTGCCAACTGCGGCCGAGCCGGTTCGCGGGTGAAAAGCTCATCGTTTTCGATGGCCCCGAGCCGCTCGAGCACCGGGGGGGTCCGCTCGACGATGGCATCGAGCTGCTCGACCGCCTCTTCGACGGCCTGGCGAAGCGGGCGCAGCGAGGAGTCGAACATCTCATGCAGCGACCGTTCGAACGCACGGTGGCGCTCGAACTGCGAGGCCGGATCGATGGCCTCGACCTTGAGCGCCGGCGAGGCGGCGTTGAAAAGTTCCAGCAGTTCGATGCGGCGGCGGTTGCCCGGATCGGCCGCATCCAGCAGCGCCACCAGCCGGTAGTCGCCCTCGAGTTCATCGAGCACCGCCAGCGTCCGCTGCGACAGCACGTGCGGCCGGCCCGCGGTGGCATCGACGTAACGATCGCGAAGATGCAGAAAGCCGATGACGTTGAGCATCAGCACCACCGCCACCGCCAGCACGAGCCCGCCGGAAACGTTGGCCCCATAAGCCAGCCGCCGCCGAAACTGATTTCCCCCTCCCTTCTGCCTGCCCCCTTTTCCCTTTGTCTCCCTGACTCCAACCACAACCCCCGTCTCCCCCCTCTGACCGGGCCGTGCGGACTCATGGGTGTTGGATGAATCGGATGGCGGCATCGAATCAGGCTCCTGCGTGTGGGGACTTCCGGGGGCGGGGGCTTCCGGGGGGCTTCCCGGGGAACTTCCGGGGGCTTCCGGGGGCTTCCGGGGGCTTCCGGGGGGGGTCAGCGCCAGCGGCGGCTTTCGACGGCTTTGACGGCGCAGAACAGGAACAGGGCCGTAGCCGTGGCCAGGTACAGCGACGATGATGCGGTGACCAGTCCGCGGGCGAAGCCATCGGCCTGCTGGGTCAGGTCGACGTAGCCGATCACCTCGCGAAGCTCGTTGCTCAGCCACCGCGCCTCATAGAGGTACTCGGTGACAAACGTCAGCGAGCAGAGCATCACCACCGCGAGCACCCAGGCCACGATCTGGTTCTGGGTCAGGGCCGAGGCGAACAGGCCGATGGCCATGAACACCCCGCCGACCAGCAGCAGGCCTCCCGCACCGGCCCAGAACTGGCCCATGCCCGGATCGCGCATGGCATGGCCGAAGACGACTGCGGCCATCGCCGCCAGCGGCACCACCAGCATCACCACGTACAGGCCCATCACCCCCAGCCACTTGCCCACCACCACCTGCGTGTCGGTGATGGGCGCGGTCATCAGCGTCTCGATGGTGCCGCTTCGGAACTCCTCGGCGATCAGCCGCATCGACAGCGCCGGCAGCAGGAAGACCATCACCTTCACCAGGTGGCCGAAGGTGTACTGCCACAGCCCGGCCACCGGCCGGCCCGGCTCGAAGGCCTGGAAGAAGAAGTAGCATGCCAGCACCGCGAACGCCGCGGCCATGACATAGGCGATGGGCGAGCGGAAGAAGCTCGAGAGTTCGCGCCGGGCAATGTCCAGTGTCACCGTCATAAGCGTTCCACGGCTCGTTCGCCGATTACATCAGCAACCGGCCCATCCCATCCCATCCACCCGCAGCGCGGGCTTGCGGCTCCCCTTGTGATGCAGGCTTCCAGCCTGCCATCGGCCTTGTTGTGGTGCAGGCTTCCAGCCTGCCCCCTCCCGCGCAGTCGCGCTCCACCGCATCCCCGCTCGATCCTCACCTCACCGGCCTTTCTGTTCCCCCTTGCCCTCCTCCTGGCCCCCGATGCCCGGCGCCTGCACCGTAATCCTGCGGAACACCTCCTCGAGCGTGGCATGTCGGCTTCGCATCTCGCGCAGCGTCCAGCCGCTGGAGGCGATCGCCGAGGCCAGCGCCGGCCGCGGGTCCACACCGTTGCCCGCCCGCACCACCGCCTGTGCCCAGCCGTCGCGGCTGTGGACCTCGACGCCGGCCACCTCATCGAGCCGCTCGAGCAACCGTTTCAGCGCGGCCGGCTCGGTGCCGACCTCGAGCACCACCTCCTCGGCCGCATCCACCTTCGCCCGCAGTCCGGCCACCGTGTCATCGGCCAGCAGCCGGCCGTGGCCGATGACCATCACCCGGTCCACCGTTCGCTCGATCTCGGGCAGGATGTGGGAGCTGATCAGCACCGTCTGCCGCCCGCGGAGTTCCTCGATCAGGTGGCGGACTTCCAATATCTGGTTGGGATCGAGCCCGGCGGTGGGCTCATCGAGCACCAGCACCTGCGGCTTGTGCAGCAGGGCCGAGGCCAGGCCCACACGCTGGCGGTTGCCGCGCGACAGGGCCGAGATCACCCGCCGCTGCACCGGCACCAGCCCACAGCGGTCGATCACGAACGCCATGCGCTCCCGCCGCTGCCGCCGCGGCAGGCGGTAGAGCCGGCCACGGAAGTCGAGGTACTCGTGCACCCGCATCTCCGGATACAGCGGGGTCGTCTCGGGCATGTAGCCGATGCGCCGTCGCATCTGGCGGCTCTGGTCCATCACGTCGAAGCCAGCCACCACGGCGCGGCCGGCGGTGGGCGGCAGGTAGCCGGTGAGCATCCGGATGGTGGTGGTCTTGCCCGCCCCGTTGGGCCCGACCAGCCCCACCACGCTGCCGGCCTCGATCGTGCACGACAGCCGATCGACGGCCAGCACCGGGCCGAAGCGTTTGACCAGATTCTCAAGCTGGATCATGGGCGATCACCAAGGTCGGTCCAATGCCGCCGGAGACCGCGGGAGGCGGGCAGGTCGGGCAGGTCGGGCAGGGGGACGAGACCGGTAAAGTTTCGCCCGCCGGACCGCCCCGGTCAAGGGCGCTGGCAAAAGGTGTGAACCCTTCAATGCCGCGACCTGACCCGACCATGCAAATCACTGCACCGCGGGCGGTTACGTCGTGTACTCGGCGTTGATCTCGATGTAGCGTTTGGAAAGGTCGCAGCCGGTCCAGTCCGCATCGGCTTCGCCGATGCCCACGTCGATGGTGAAGTCCACCGTATCTTGCCGCATCGCCTCAGCCAGCTTCCTGCCGGTGGCATGGTCGAGTTCGACCGGCTC